>DIVX01000050.1 GCA_002422505.1 Desulfovibrio sp. UBA6121 | reverse complement strand
TGGCCAGCTCCCAGGCGCGCTCCTCTGCGCCCTTCATGGACGCAAAGGCGTTAAGCGCTCCCAGCGGCGAAAGGGCCACCACGTTGGCCACCACAGCGGAAACGCCGAGGAGAGACATCCTCTTGAGAAACTGGCGGCGGCTCATGCCGCCTGCGTCGAACTCCCTCAGGCTCTGTTCAATCTGGTCCTTGGACTGCATAGCGCACCTCACAAAGTTTAGCTTGAGCAAACCAGCCATCCCACCGACAACGCCCCTGCGTCACCGGCTACAAATCATAACGCTTATAGCTGTTTTCACAGGGGTTTCCGCAACAAAACTCCAGCCGCCCGGCTGCGGGGTCCATGAGCACGGCGAACACCGTATGGAAGGCGGTGGTTTCCGCCTCGCCGGGAAAGCCGTGGGCGCAAATGCACCGGGGGTGGTTGGTGTGGTCGCGGGTCAGTTCCTTGAGCAGGTCGGGCGTCAGCCTGCCGCTGTGCTTTTTCAGGAATCCGTCGGCCACCTGCTTGCGAACCATGGACCCGCCATGGCTCAGCCAGTTGGGCGTTTCGAAGCGGCGCATGTCGGCCCCAACATAATGGTTGGTGTGGGCGATGGCGCCGTTGATCTCCAGAAGCTGGTAGTACGAGGCGGAGGTTTCCGCGCAGAAGGCCGCGCCGCCGCCCGCAAGCTGATAGTTGATGCCCGAGGCGCGCGGGCTGAAGATCATGGCGCCCAGGGCGTCGCCCACGCGCTGCGCCGCCAGGGCCTTGCGCAGCACAAAAGGATAGCTCACGCCGGGCCGGGCATCGGTGGCCGTCACTTTGTTGATGACCGCGCCAAGCCCGGCGGCGTTCATGCCGCAGACGCCAAGAATGCCCGCAAAGCTCACCACCAGCATGGCCGGTCCGGTCTGCGGGGTTATCCGCAGCAGGCAGAGGTACTTCTCGTAGTACTTCTCCATGTCGTAGGTCTGGCCGATGTACGCCCGGCCATCTGCGCTGGCCTGGGCGGTAACGTTGAAGGTGGTGCAGCCCCAGAGACCGTCGGGCAGAACCCTGCCGCCCAGCCCTGGCGCGCGCAGGTCCTCCAGCTCCAGAAAAGAGTTCAGGTAGAGGATCTCCTCAAGGGAAAAGCCGGAGCCGTCCCCTATGCCGCGCATTTCTTCCACAAGGTCGGGCGCGAACTTGTCAAGGAACCCCAAGTTCTTCTTGCACAAGGCGATGAGGGAGTCCGCGTCCACCTTGAGGTAGGCGTTGTTGGCCTGGTGCACGGCGGTAATGCTGGCCATGAACTCCGCAATCTGGGCCTTCAAGGCCCGGCCATGGGCCAGGCCCAGCTCGTAGGGCGACCCGGAAAGCTCCAGAACAGGCAAGGCGTTGGTCATCGTGTTCTCCAGTTTCATGCAGGGGCGCGCAGGCGGGCGCTGGCCGGGGCTTTCGCCGGGCCCCGGCCAGGCTCGCGGTCGGGGGAGGCGCCCGTTACAAAAGCTCCATGTAGTAGTCCCATTCCCAGGGATCCACGCGGTTGTTGAAGGCTTCGGTGCCGTAGTCCGCAAACTGGGCCTTGGCGGTCGCCACCTCGAACTTCTTCACCGCCAGCACCAGCTTGATGAACTCCGGGTGCAGCACGGCGTGCAGGTCCGTGTCCTGTTCAAAGGCCTCAATGGCTTCATCCAGGGTGAAGGGCAGGCGCGGCACGTCGTCGCGCTCGTAGGCTATGTCTGTGATGGGCGCGGGCAGCTCCGGGGAGGACCTGATGCCCTCCAGGCCTGCGGCCAGGGTGCTTAGGGCCAGCAGGTAGGGATTGGCGCCGCCGCAGGCCAGGCGGTTTTCGAAGTGGGTGGATTCGCCCCGGCAGCCCTTGAGGCGGATGCCCACTGTGCGGTTCTCCATGCCCCAGGTGGNNGGTAGCGCTTGTAGCAGTTGATGGTGGGAGCGGTGAAGATGGTGTTGGCGCGGGCGTGCTTGAGCAGGCCGGCCAAAAACTTGCGCGCCAGGTCGGAAAGGCCGTGTGCCCCCTCGGGGTCGTTGAAGGCGTTCTTGCCTGTCTTCTTGTCGATGAGGCTGACGTGGAAGTGCGAGCCCGAGGCGCTGGAATCGATGAAGGGCTTGGTCAGCCAGGTGGCTATGTAGCCGTGCTGCAAAGATATTTCCTTGGCGCCCATCTTGTACAGAAAGGCGGTGTCTGCGGCGGGCAGGCCGTCCTGGTAGTACAGGTTGATCTCCTGCTGGCCGGGACCGTGCTCGGAATTTTGCGTAATGACGCGCACCCCGGCCTGGTCCATTTTGTCCATCAGGTCGTACACGTAGTCGATGTCGAAATTGTTCTTCAGGGTGACGAAGATGGGTTGCCCCGTGTACACGGGCTGGCGGGTATTCTTGTCCAGCACATAGAATTCGAACTCGTAGCCCAGGCGGCAAATGTAGCCCATGGCGTCGAATTCGTTGATGATCTTCTTGAGCAGCAACCGGGGGGAGGCCATGGCGGGCCTGCCGTCGTACCAGTAGGGGTCCACGGTGATGTTGGCCGTATTGGGAACCCAGGGCAGCACGGTGAAGGTGGAAAGGTCCGGGATGGTGCAGTGGTCTTCGAAGGCCACCTCCTCCGCGTAGCCGGTGCCGCTGGGCACCCTGGACTGGATGTCCAGCCCCAGCAGGCCGCCGTAGAAGTTCAATCCGTTCTCGACGTAGTCCATGAAGCTGTTGACGGGCACGGTCTTGCTGCGGGAAACGCCGTGCAGGTCCGCCTGTTCAAAACGGATGTAGCGGATGTTGTGGTCCCGGATCAGCTTCTGGATGCTTTCGATGGACGAGGTTTTGGATAAGCTCATCGCTGGAATCCCTTTTTTGCAATTTCACACGCCGATTTTGGAGTGAAGCCCCACGCCGGTTGGCTTCGATAGGGCCCTTGTTTCAATTCGTGTGCCATTTTGTTAATTTCAAATTTTATGCTGTAATATCATGGCTAAAATAAAAATTGGCCCTGGTTTTGGCAGCGGTTTGACTGTGCTGTTTGGCTGTGTTCTTATTTTCAATAATCAGATTATTAAATTCGAGAATCACGCGGCGAAATTGATTTGCAAATTTAATGCATAATTATAAAATGTTAGCGTGCTGAGCCCCAGTTGCAAAATCCCGGTAATGCGCATAAGCTTTCTCAAGTTGGCGCAAATTGACAAAATAGTAGAGAGCACCATGGAGCAACACGCAACCATGCCCACCAGCCTAGAACGCTACGCCGCGAATGCTTCCTGGGCCTTTGCGGCGCTGAGCCCAGAGGGCGTTGTGGCCTATGCCAACGCGGCATGCGGGGCCGTTTTTCGTGTTGCTGCGGCGCAGTTGGCCGGGCGCGGCCTTCGGGACCTGCCCCTGCCGGAGGAATTGGCCGCCGCCCTGGCCCAGGCGCTGCAAAAGGTGGTGGCGGGCGGCCAGGAGGAGCGGTTCACCTGGCTCAACAGCACGGCCGTGGGGCAGTACCGGATGCAGTGCCGCCTGGTTCCCCTGCCCGAGGACGGGCTCATCGGGGTGGAGCTGGGGGAGCTCCCGGAAACGGCCCTGCTGGAGGAAGCCCTGCAAAACGAGAAGATGTTGCGGCGGCGCTCAGACATGCTGCGCGAGCACAACCGCAAGTTCTTCTTCAGCGTCATCGACGAGCTTTCGGCCTTTGTGTACATGCAGCGGCGCGACTACACCGTGGCCTACGCCAACAAGAAGACCACCCAGTATTACGGGGAGTCCATCGGGCGGCGCTGCTACGAGGTCTTCAGCGGGCGCAGCTCACCCTGCCCGCACTGCCCCACCTTCCGCGTGTTCGACACGGGAAAACCGGTGGACTGGCAGTTCACGGACGTTGCCGGGCGCACCTTCCATATTTATGATTATCCCTTTGAGGACGAGAACGGCGAGCCCCTGGTGATGGAGCTTGGCGTGGACATAACCGAGCTCAAGCGGGTGGAGCGCGAGCTGTTCCAGGCGCAGAAGATGCGGGCCATCGGCGTGCTGGCCGGGGGCATTGCCCATGACTTGAACAACAACCTCGTGCCCATCATCTTCAACACCGATTACTCCATGGGCAAGACGGACGATCCCGAGCTGCAGTCCGCCCTTGGCGAGGCCCTGCGCGCGGCCTACAAGGCCTCCGCCCTGGTGGAGCAGGTGCTGGAATACAGCCGCCAGCAGGATGTGACCCGCGCCCCCCTGCACCTGACCCCCCTGGCCAAGGACAACCTGGAGCTGTTGCAGGCCTCGCTGCCCAAGCACATCCGCCTGGAGGTGGACTATGCGGCGGACCAGGACTGCGTTCTGGCCAATCCGTCACAGATCCAGCAGATCCTGCTCAATCTTTCCCGCAACGCCGTGCAGGCCATGCCCACCGGGGGCACCTTGTCCGTCTCCATCCACAACCTGCACCTGCAATCCCAAAAGGATGCGCCGCACACGGGCCTGCCCCTGGGCGACCATGTGGTGTTGCGCGTGGCGGACACCGGCCACGGCATAGAGCCCGAGGCCGTGGAGCGCATTTTTGAGCCCTTTTACACCAGCAAGCAGAAAAGCGGCGGCACCGGCATGGGCCTGGCCGTGGTGCACGCCATCACCAGTTGCAACAACGGCTCCATCCATGTGGACAGCACGCCGGGCCAAGGCACCACCTTCACCGTGTACCTGCCCTGCACCACGCCGGAGGTGAAGAGCGCCAAGCCGGAGAGCCCGCCCCCCACCCGCGCCAAGGGCAGGCTGCTGCTGGTGGATGACGACGGCGGGGCCCTGCAGGCCATGAAGCGCGTGCTGCGCGACACGGGCTACGAGGTGCACACGGCTGGCAACGGGCACGACGGTCTCAAGATTTTTCTGCAGGCCGAAGGAGAGTTCGATCTGGTGCTTACGGACCAGTCCATGCCGGGCATGACGGGCATTGAAATGGCGGCGGGCATCCTCAGGCGTCACCCGGACGCCAGCATCGTCATCTGCACCGGGCACGTGGAGCCGAGCCTGGAGGCCCAGGCCAGGGATCTTGGCGTTGCGGGCTTTGTCATGAAGCCCATGTCGCCCCGGATGCTGGTTGAGAACATCCGGCAATACTGCCCCTAAAAGAAGGTGACGGCATGGCGAAGGTACTGATCATCGACGACGACGAGTTCGTCCGCAAGAGTCTTTCCCGTTGCCTGGGCGACATGGGGCACGCGGTAGAACTGGCGGGCGATCTGGCCCAGGGAATGGCGCGGGCGCGGGAAGGCGCCGATGTCATCTACCTGGACATCGGCCTGCCGGACGGCGACGGGCATACGATCATCAACGAGTTGGCCAACACCGCCTCCCACCCGGAAATCATCGTCCTCACAGGCCTGCGCGACAATTACGGCGCGCAGGAAACCATGGAGAACGGGGCCTGGGACTACATCCAAAAACCGGCCACGCCAGCCAGCATCCGGGCCTCGCTGGAAAGCGCCCTGAGCTACCGCAGCGAGCGGCTGGCCAGCGCCGCGCCCAAGGCCGACTTCCACGCGGGGGCCATCATCGGCAGCCACCCGTCCATGCTGCGCGCCAGGGACGCCATGGCCAAGGCTGCGGAAAGCGAGGCCAACGTGCTGGTGCTGGGCGAAACCGGCGTGGGCAAAGAGCTTGCGGCCCAGGCCATCCACGCCAACAGCTCCCGCAGGGACAAGCCCTTTGTTGTGGTGGACTGCTCCAACCTTACGGAATCGCTGCTGGAAAGCGTTTTGTATGGCCACGCCAAGGGGGCGTTCACCGGGGCTTCGTCCAGCCACAAGGGCCTGGTGGCCGAGGCCGATGGCGGCACGTTGTTTCTGGATGAGGTGGGCGAGCTGCCTTCGTCGCTGCAGAAGTCCTTTCTGCGCGTGCTGCAGGAACACCGCTACCGCCCGGTGGGGTCCGGCAAGGAGCTTGGCAGCGACTTTCGTTTGATTGCCGCCACCAACCGCGACCTTGCCGCCATGACCGCTGCGGGAGGCTTTCGCAGCGACCTGTTGTTCCGGCTGCACACCGTGGAGGTGATGTTGCCGCCGCTGCGCGTGCGCGGCAGCGACATCCTGGAACTGGCGAGCCATTTTATCGACAAGACCTGCGCACGCTACGCGCAGGGCCGCAAGCGGATGTCCGCCCAGCTGAGCACCCTGCTGGGCGAATACACGTGGCCGGGCAACGTGCGCGAGCTTGGCAACGCCGTCGAAGCGGCGGTCATCGCCTCGGGACAGGCCAAGGTCATCTACCCCAAGCACCTGCCGAGCCACATCCGCATGGCTCTTTTGGACAAGGGCAAGGCCAGGCGCGCGCAGGCAAGCACGCCGCAGGCCTCCGCCGCGCCCACGCCCTCGCTGCTGTACAACGACTACAAACTCCTGCGCGACAGAGCCTATTTTCAGCACCTGATGGAGGTTTGCGACCACGACGTGACCAGGGCCAGCCGCCTGTCCGGCTTGAGCGTGCCAAGCATCTACCGCCACCTTGGCTTGGCCGGCATCGCCACCAGGAGCAGGAACCGGGGCTGATCCGTTCCGGGGCGCGCAAACGTGCGAGCGTTTAGCAGCAACTGCGGCAAAGGCCGCTGCGCGCAAGGGAAGCGCCCCGAGCACGGCAGCGGCGCTTGCTGCGTTGCCAGGCCGCGAAATCAGCCCTCTGCGGGGCACGCCCCGGCTTTGCTCCGCCATTTCTGGAAGCCTGCGCCAGCGGCTTTGGCGTGCCTGCAAGGGGGGGGCGGCCTTGCTCGGTCTGTGAGGCAGGCAGAAGCATTGGCGGGAGGCATTGCCGTGTTTCTCCGCGCCTCCGCGCCGGGGCGGGCGTCCCTTAATCGCTTATCCTTCTCTGCTCACGAACAGCACGTCGCAGGCGGCGCTTTTAAGCACCTGGGCCGTGGCGTCGCGCATCACTTCAAGCCCGCGCCGGAAGGGGTGGCCCATGACGAGGGTGTCGTAGCCGCCCTGCTCCAGTTCGGCGAGGATGGCCTCGGGCACGCGTTGCGCCGTGGTTGTTTTGATGACGCAGGGAACGCCAGCCGCCTGGGCCATTTTCTGGAAGGTTTCGACCGTGGCGTGCTGCTGGGCGAATTCGTCGTCGCGGGTGTATTCGAGAAACTTGCTGCGCGCGGTGCTGCCGAGCAGAAAGTCGGACCCGATGTACACGCTCCAGCCTGCGTCGAGGACGAAAAGGGCCGTGAGGCCCGCCTGGTGTTGGGAGGCGAGTCTCACGGCCTGTTCCATGGCCCGAGAGGAGTCATCGAGGGCCAGCAGGATGTTCATCAGGGCAGGGTGCCTTTTTCGTGGTCCATGACGAGGATGGCGGTTTTGCCCTTCTTGAGCGCATCGCCTTCCTTGACGCTGACGGAGAGCACCTTGCCGTTGGTGGAGGCCTTCACGTCCTTGGTGGCGATCTTTTCTTCGAGCTGACCGTTGACGAATTTCTTGTCGGTGTACTCGAAGGTGTACATCACGTCGCCCTTCTTGATTTCCTGGTCGGGCTGCACGGCCACGGCCACAAGCTTGCCGTCCTGGCTGGGCTTTATGGTGATGGTGGGCACCACGTAAGCCATATACACCAGCACGAAGGCGACCACGAGGCTGACGAAGACCATTGCGGCGGCGTCTTCGTGGCGGTCGGTCTTGAATACGGTCATCTTTCCTTTGGCTTTGTCAGACATGGGTTTCCTCCCGTTAGAAGCTCGCGTCCTTGGACACGAAGAGCATGATGACGATGAGGGCCACGACGTACTTGAGCGTACCGGCCACGAGGCCGACGCGCAAAGGCTTGCCGCCCGCGCGCTTCAGTTCGCGGAAGTCGATGTAGGCGCCCTGGCCGACAAGGCCGATGCCGAAGATCCAGCTCATGACATCGCGCAGCAAGTGCAGGGTGTTGGAGCCCTCCGCGCCCAGCCAGCCCAGGGAGGACAGCGCGGTCATGCCGAAGAAGCCCAGCACGAAGATGGGGAAGCGGTCTTTGAAGACCTTGGCCATGTCCATCTTCTGGCCGGTGGCGTCGCACGACTCGGCAGCTTCGCTCTTGCAGGCCCAGGTAGTGACGATGAAGACCACAAAGGGAATGGAGATGACGCGCACGACGTTCCAGATTTCGCCATAGGCCACGGCGGTTCCGGGGGCGAAGGTGGGATTGAAGGCCAGGCAGGTGGCGAGCACCTGGCCGGAGTTCAGGATGCCGGTGCCCACCCAGGCGCCGAACTGGTAGTCGCTCATCATCAGCGCCTTGCCGATGAAGGGGCTGATGAACATGGTCATGATGCCGAAGCCCAGGATGGTGGCGATGGCGAGGGCGACCTCGGAGGGCTTGGCATTGACGCCGGGCGCGGTGGCCACGGCGGCGGAAACGCCGCACACGCCGCAGGAGGCGCCCATGACGCCGATCATGGAGCGGTCCATGCCGATGCGCTTGCCGTACCAGATGACGAAGAACACGGTGCCGAACACAAAGGTGGAGATGAGCAGAATGGCGATGCTGCCCACCTTGGCCAGTTTCTGCAGGGTGTACAGGCTGCCCAGCATGATGACGCCGGACTTGATGAAGAGCCGGGTGGTGCGGAAGCCCGCCTCGGCCCAGTCGGGAATGCGCCCGCCGAAGAACACGTTACGGTAGATGATGCCCGCGATGATGGACAAGAGGATGTAGTTCAGGCTCAGCACCTTCACCAGCCAGCCTTTCTGCCCCAGCACCACGGCGTCTTTCATCCACGGCTCCACGTAGGTGCGCAGCAGAAACAAGGTGCCGACCATGACGGCCAGGCCGGGCACGATGGCCAGGATGTTCGCAACTCTGCTTTTTTCTTCCATAAACTCCTCCGTTGACTAGGTATCGTGCAGGGGTGGCCACGCAAGCGGGTGGCCGGGGTGCCCCCATGTTGCGGCCAGCAAAGCAAGGCCTGTGCCACGGCGCGGCAGCACGTTAACTAACTGAATTCGTACAATTTATTTATTTCGAGGCGCTGGCTTGCTGCAAACTCGCGTTAGCACCAAGCAGCCTTGCGGCTACAGCGGTGCAGCCAGGCGTTGCCATATGCCGCGCAGCAACGTACACAGGGGCAAACAGGGAGCAAGCTCATGCGCAGCATCATGCCGCACACGCTGCAATCAAAATTCCTTTCCGGGCTGGGGCTGGTCATGGCCCTGGTGGTGGCGTTCTTCGCCCTGGCGCTCAACCTGCACCTGGAGCGGCTCATGGAGGGCGAGGCGCGCTCCAAGGCCGCGCTCATCCTCTCGCAGGTGGAGGCCGTGCAGGGCTACGTGCGGGCCACCCTGCGTCCGGCCATGTACCGCCTGCTGCCGGAAGACCAGTTCGTGCTGGAGGCCATGAGCACCTCTTACATAACGCGCGGGGTGATGAGCGACCAGAACCTGGCCAAGCAGGCCTTTTTGTACCGCCGGGTGGGCGTGGGCGCGCGCAACCCGGACTACGAGGCCGACGGACTGGAGCGGGGCTACATCGCCCGTTTCGAGGCCGAGCCGGGCCTGGTGCGTGTGGAGGAGCTGGTGGAGTTCGACGGGGAGAAGCACTTCGTCACCGCGCGGCCCCAGCGTTTTGAGGAAGCCTGCCTGCGCTGCCACGGCGACCCGGCCGAGGCCCCGCGCGAGCTCATCGAACGCTATGGCGCGCAGCGCGGCTTTGGCCGGCAGGTGGGTCAGCTGGCGGGCATCGACCTGGTGCGGCTCAAGGTGCAGCACGACCTGGGCGGCGTGCTCGACGCCACCATCTCCTTCGCGGCCCTGTTCGCCGTGGGCATCCTCGTGCTGTTCCTGGTCATCCAGGGCTTTTTCCACCGTCTGGTGGTGCAAAGCCTGCGCCGCGTTACAGAGGTGATGCGCCGCCTGTTCCCGGAGGAAGCCCGCGAAACCGCCGCCCTGCCCAGCGGAGAGGACGAGATCGAGGACATTTTGCACGGGTTTGAGGCCTTTGCCCAACACCTGCGCCAGGCCCGCCTGGACTTGACCGACTACGCGGCGACCCTGGAGGACAAGGTGGCCGCGCGCACCGCCGCCATAACCCGCCTGGCCGACGACCGCCGGGCCGACGTGGCACTGTTTGTGGCCCTGCTGAACAGCCTGAACGAGAGCCAGAACAAGGGCCAGATGCTCACTGCGGCCCTGGCGCTCATCGCCCGGCGCTTCGGCGCCAGCCGCGCAGGCTACGTGTGCGTGCTGGGCGCTTCGGACTACGCCTCCTGGCCGGAGCCGGAAGTTCCGCCCGGCGCGGCCCCGAACGCCCTGCCGCCCAAGGACTTGCTGCCGGACGATCTGCCGGAGGACCTGCCGGAGGACTGGCACGACCTGGTGGCCGCAGGCGAGCCGCGCCTCACCCCCCTGGCCTGGTTCATTCCGGTGCAGACCTCCGGCACCAGCCGGGGCCTTTTGTGCCTGCACTGGGACGCCCGCCAGGAGAACAGCGTGCGCCTGGCCGATCTGGCCCGGGCCATCGGCCAGCAGCTGGGCATCGCCATGGAGAACCTGGACGCCCTGGACAGCTTGCTGCGCCAGAACGACCTGCTCTCGTCCATCTTCGAGGGCATAGCCGACCCCCTGCTGCTGCTGGACACCGGCGGCGCGGTGCTTTTGGCCAACTCCACCGCCCGCGCCCTGGCCGCCAGCCCCGGCCTCGCCAGCTCCGGCGGGGGCAGGGGCTTCGACGCCCTGCGCGAGCGGCTGGACCAGGCCACGGCCAGCGGCGGGCGCGGCGAATTCGAGCTGGCCCTGCCCGATGGCGGCCGCATCTTCGAGGCCAGCCTGTACCCCATTCCCCAGCCCGGCGGCGGCCTGCGCCACGTGGCCTCCCTGCGCGAGGTGACCGCCGAGCGGCGCATGGAGGGCCAGATGCGCCGCAACGAGCGCATGGTGGCCGTGGGCCAGCTGGCGGCCGGGCTGGCGCACGAGATCAACAATCCCCTCGGCGTCATCCGCTGCTATGCGGAGCTGCTGCAGGCCTCCCAGCCGGAGCCGCAGGCCCAGGCCGACCTGGAGGTCATTGTGCGGCACACGGACCAGGCCCGGCGCGTGGTGCGCGACCTGCTGGACTTCGCCCGGCCCCGGCCCGCAGAGCCCGGCCCCAGCGACCTGGCCGCCGTAACCGCCGCCACGCTTGACGTGCTGCGCCCGCGCGGCAAGGCCGACCCGGTTCTGCTGAGCCTGGACGTTGAGCCTGGGCTGCCCCTGGTGGCGGCGGGGGCAGAGGCCCTGGAGCATATTCTGACCAACCTAGTGCTGAACGCCCTGGACGCCGCCGGGGCCAACACGGCCGGTCCGGAGGTGCGCGTGCGCCTGCGCGCCAAGAAGCGGCTGGTGGAGCTGGAGATTGAGGACAACGGGAACGGCATTGCGCCGGAGCACCTGGAGCGCGTGTTCGATCCTTTCTTCACCACCAAGGAGGTGGGCAAGGGCACCGGCCTCGGTTTGGCCGTGGTCTACAGCATCGTGCGCGACCTGGAAGGCTCCCTGGAGGTGGAGAACGCCCCCGGCGGCGGCGCGCGCTTCCGCGTGCTTTTGCCCGCAGCCGCCCCCGCACAACCCCAGGGCAAGGAGCTCTAAATGGCCCAGCGCATCCTTTTTGTGGACGACGAGCCCGACTTCGCCCAGGGACTGGCCCGGCTGGCGGCCGCAGGCTTCCCCGAGGTGGAGACGGCCACCGCCAGCAGCGGCGAAGAGGCCCTCGCGCTCATCGCCGCCGGAGGCGTGGGACTTATGCTCACCGACCTGCGCATGCCCGGCCTGGACGGCCAGGAGCTGCTGCGCCAGGCCCTGGAGGCCGATCCCAACCTCACGGTGATCATGCTCACCGGGCACGGCAGCGTGGAAAGCGCCGTGGCCGCCCTCAAGGCCGGGGCCTACGACTTCCTCACCAAGCCCATAGAGCGCGGCGAGCTGCACCGCGCCGTGGCCAAGGGCCTGGAGCGCGACCGCCTGCTGGGCGAAAACCGCACCCTGCGCGAGCTGGCCCGCCGCTCCGAGCTGGAGCGCACCCTGGTGGGCCAGGGTTCCGCCATGCGCGCCCTGAAGCAGTCCATGGCCGCCGTGGCCGCCTCGGACTACACCGTGCTGGTGCGGGGCGAATCGGGCACGGGCAAGG
>DIVX01000064.1 GCA_002422505.1 Desulfovibrio sp. UBA6121 | reverse complement strand
ACGCCGACCGGCTCTGGTAGTCCGCGAACAGCGGGAAACGCACGCTCACCTTCACGCCGCGACCCGGCTCGCTGGCAATGTCCATGCGGCCCTCCAACTGCTCCGTCGCCGCGTGCAGGCATTGCAGGCCAAAGGAATTGCGCCCCAGCTCCTTGGGGTCGCCCTGCAAGCCTTCCCCGTCATCGGCAATGCACAGCTCGGCCTCGCCGTCCGCCTGGCGCAGGGAAACGCGCACCACCCCGGCGCGCCCGCCGGGAAAGGCGTGCTTGATGGCGTTGGTCAGGGCCTCTGCCAAAAAGATGCCGCAGGGAATGACCTGGGCGGGCAGCAGGCTCAGCTGGGCCACGTTGAGCTCCAGCGACAGGGCGGACTGGGGCGGCGGGGGCGACTGCGCCCCAGAACAGGGCCGTGGCCAGCCGCTCCACATGGGCCTTGGCGTCGCTCATGCTCTCTGGCCCGCCGCCGATCATGGACTCGTGGGCCTTGGCCAGGGCCAGCACGCGCGCGCCCGCATCGGCCAGGGAGTGCCGCGCCTGGGGGTCCTTGGTCTGAATCTCCTGGAAGCGCAGCATGCTGTGCAGCAGCGAAAAGCTGTTCTTGATGCGGTGGTGGGCCTCGCGCAGGCGGAACGGGGCCGAGGGATCGTTGTTGGCGCGCAGGGCCAGGGCCACCTCCAGGGCGGCGCGTATCTGCGTGTTCTGGCAGGGTTTGACCAGGTACGCGGCGGGCAGGGCGCGCCGGGCCCGGCGCAGAAAGTGCTCCTCCCCGTGGGCGGAAAGCAGCACCACCGGAATCGTCAGCTCCCGCTGGATCATGGAGCAGGCGTCGATGCCGTCTGCCGGGTCGTTCAGGCCGCCGTCGCCCTCCTCGCCCCCGCCGGGCATGACGATATCCATGAGCACCAGATCGGGCCGCAGGCGGCGGGCCATTTCCACGGCCTGGCAGGCGGTGGAGGCCACGCCGACCAGTTCAAAGCCCTCGGCCTCAAGCAGCTCGCCTATCTGCATGGCGATGATGGTTTCATCGTCGGCCACCAGGATGCGTGGGCGGGCTCTGGAAAAATCTGCTATGGTCATGGTCCTCCTCGGCTTCGGCCCGGCTCCAAGGCTGCGGGGCAGGCGAAGGCGCAACCGGCCGGAGCTGTTTGCAGGCAATGCGATGGCCCGGCTCCAGCGCGCCGGATGAAATTCAACCCAGGGGCAGGGCCCCTTGCGCCAAACGCTCGGCCAGGCGCATGGTCAGAAGCGCCCCTTCCAGATTCTGCGCGGGCGCGGCCAAAGCCCCGGTGCGCGCCAGCTGCGCAAAGGCCGCCAGCTGCCCGGCAAAGCCTGCCTTGAGCCCGGCCTCGCAGGCGTCCGGCTCAATGAAATTCAACCCAGGGGCAGGGCCCCTTGCGCCAAACGCTCGGCCAGGCGCATGGTCAGAAGCGCCCCTTCCAGATTCTGCGCGGGCGCGGCCAGAACCCCGGTGCGCGCCAGCTGCGCAAAGGCCGCCAGCTGCCCGGCAAAGCCCGCCTTGAGCCCGGCCTCGCAGGCGTCCGGTTCAATGACCTCCACGCTGCCGTCGGCGTAGGTGGCGCGGCCGGTCTCCAGGGGGCGGAACTCCACGCTCACGCCCTCGCCCTTGAGCACCACGCCCCAGCCGCCGGGGGAGTGCCAGTTGGCCACGTACGAGCCCAGCACGCCGCCAGGGAAGCGCAGGCAGGCCGCGAACTGGTCGCCCAGGGGCTCGTGCAGGCTGGCGCACAGGGCGTGCACCACCTCCGGCTCGCCGCCGAAGTGGCGCAGCAGATCGATGGTGTGCGTGGCGTTGGCGAACAGCCAGGCCCGCAGCACGTCCTCGGCGAAGCGGCCCGTGCCGCGCGCCACGGCCATGCGCTCGCTGCCCTCTATGTGCACGGCCAAAAGCCGCCCGCGCTGGTGTATCTTGTCCAGCCCCTTGGCGAACACCGAATAATACCTGCGGTTGAAGCCCACCATGTTCGGGGTGCGGGTTTCGCGCGCGGCGCGCGCGGCGTCCTCGGCCTCGGCCACGCAGAGGCCCACGGGCTTTTCCAAAAACAGCGGCAGGCCAAGGTCCATGCACTGTAGGGCCACCGGGGCCATGGCCTGGGGGGAAACAAGCACCATCAGCGCCTGGGGCCGGGCCTTTTCCACCAGTTCCGCCGGGGAGCCCGCCGCCACGGGCAGGCCGAACTCGCCCGCCAGGGCCTGAGCCGTAACCACCGTGCGCGAGGCCACGCCCACGGGTGTGAAGTGGGGGCTGCGCGCCAGGGCCAGCAGGTGCTGCCGGGCGATGAGCCCGGCGCCGACAAGGCCGACGCGCAAGGGTTCTGCGTTTCGGGGCGTGGAAGCGGATGCCGTCATGCGGGGTTCCTGGGGCCTTAGGTTATGGGCACGTCGAGCTGCAGCCCCGCGCCGGAAAGGGGCAGGGCCACGCGCGCGCCGCCCTGGCGCGAGGACAAGTGCGCGGCCAGCACCACGTCCACCGACTCCACGCCCGCCTGCACGGTGGGCTGCGCGTGGGGGCCCAGCAAATCGGCCAGGCAGTCGCGGGTGGCCTGCACTATGTCCAGGGCGGGGCCGTGGTCCAGGGCCACGGGCTCCGGCTGCACCAGCCGCGTCTTGACCACGTGGCGCTGGTCGTGCGGGCGGGCCGTGGCGCGGGCCGCGCCTGCCGGGGCGGGGATGAAGTCGTCGGTTTCGGCCACGCCCTCGGTGCCGATGATGATGCAGCGCGAGGTGCGGGGCACATCCTCGGAAAGCTCGAAGTCGCCCACGAAGCGCCAGCCGTCGGCGCATTCGAAGCCCACGCTCACCTGTCCGCCGGGATCGAAGAACTGCGCGCCGCGCACGTTGGGCGCGGGGTTTGCGGTCAGCTCCGCGCTCACCCATACGGGCCGGGCGTCAAAAAGCCAGGCGGCGTAGTCGAAATAATGCAGGCCCACGCAGCCCACGCCCCCCCCGCCCACAAGGGACCAGAAGCGCCTGGGACGGCCCACCAGTCCACCGCGCAAAGCCTGACGCAGCAGCAGGCAGCGCGAAAAAAAGCGGCGGCACAGGTTCACGGCCAGGCGGGTGCCTGCGGCCTGGCAGGCGGCGGCCATTTCACGCGTGGCGGCCCCGCTGGTGCCCATGGGCTTTTCGCACAGCACGTAGGGAATTTTGGCCTGGGCTGCGGCCAGCACGATGTCGCGGTGGCTGGGTCCGTTGGTGGCCACGCACAGGAGATCGATGCCGCCGACGCTTTCTCCGGCGAACAGCTCGCGCCAGTCGGCGCAGGCGCGCGGCGCGCCGCCAGCGGCTTCCGCCCTGCCTGCGGCGAACTCCTGCGCGGCCGCAAGGTTCATGTCGCACACGGCCACCGTGCGCACGCCCTGGCCCGCCAGCCCGTCCAGGGCGGCCACATGCCGCCTGCCCATGCCGCCCAGCCCGATGACTGCGGCGCGTACGTCCTTCATTGCCTCTCCGTTCATTTTAGATGCGGCCCGCCTTGCGCAGCAGCAGTTCGCAGATGTCGAAATCAAGCAGGCCGTCCACGTCCTGGGAGCGTTCTCGCGGCATTTCATAGCCGCGCGTCTCCGGGGTCAGGTAGCTGCGGGTCCTGGCCAGCCAGGCACAGTCGGCCACGTAGACCGCGCCGTTGGGAACCACCACGCGGGGCAGGTCCTGCCTGCGGGTGTGGAAGCGCTCCTGCGCGATGACCGGCGAGAGCAGACCGTTTTGCTCCATGCTGAACATGTAGTAGGGGCTCTCGTCCGCCTCGGTGACACTGAGCATGCAGGAATGGCCCGCATCCAGGCAGGCGGCGATGCAGCCGTCGATGTCCTCCACGGTGCGCAGGGGCGAGGTGGGTTGCAGCAGCACGATGTAATCATAGGCCTGCGGCCCGCCCAGGGCGTCCACGGCGTGCAGCACCGGGTCCACGCCGGGGGTGTCGTCGCGCGCAAGCTCCGGCGGGCGCACAAAGGGCGTTTGCGCCCCGTGGGAGCGCGCCACGGCCAGAATGCCCTCGTCGTCGGAGGACACGATGAGCCGGTCGATGTACGCCGAGCGCCTGGCCTCGCGGATGCTCCAGGCGATGAGCGGCAGGCCGCCCAGGTCGCGGATGTTCTTGCCCGGCAGGCCTTTGCTGCCGCCGCGCGCGTTGATGGTGGCCAGAATGCGCTTGCCTTTGTACATGGCTCTGCCTCCGTGTTCGACTGCGCGGCACCCTAGCCTTTTTGCCCGGGCCTCGCAATGGCGGCAGCAGGCCGAAGCCAGGGCCGCACCGCTCCGCCGCCCTGCGCGCGCAGCCCTTGCCCACGGTGCGGAAACCCGCCATAATGGACGAAAGAGATCCTCCGCGAGGCCGCCATGCACAGCACAGCCTTCCTGACCAGACGCCGCTTTCTCACACAGGGCTTCCGCCTCGGCCTGGGCTTTACGGCCTGCGCCTGTTTCTTTCCCGCTGGCCTGCTGGCGGCAACACCCCGGAAGGCCCCCGAACGCGCCGTGCGCATCGCACGCGGCTTTGCCGGGGTGGTGCAGGGCGCGCAGGCCTGGCTCACGCCGGTCATCGGCCCGCAAGAGGCCAAGGCCGTGGCCAAGGACTGCCCCTTGCGCCTGGACGCCCTGCTGCCCCGCGTGCCAGACATCGGCCCCGCCAACCGCAACGAGGTGAGCCTGGAGGAGGCCGTGTGGCTGGCCGCCCTGGCCCAGGCCATGCGCGCGCACGGCCTGCCGGAGGCCATGGCCGGGCGGCTGTTCTACGACCTGTGCGCCCGTGAGGTTTCCGGGCAGCTGGCCAACCCCCAGGCGGCCCTGGCCCTGGCGCGGGAAGGCGCGGCCATGTTCAGCCCGGCCGGGCGCGACGACCTGCGCGCCTGGACCGAGGAAACGCAAAGGCGCAACCACCCGGCGGACTGGGTGGGCAGGGCCGTTTACGGCAACGGCCAGGATTTCGACCTGGGCTACGACTACAGCGAGTGCGGCGCGGTGAAGTACTTCCAGGCCAACGGCGTGGGCGATGTCGCGCCCTACTTCTGCCTGAACGACTTCACCATGTCCCGGGCCATGGGCACGGGCCTTGCGCGCGCGCATACCCTGGCCCAGGGCGACTCCCTGTGCGACTTCCGCTACAAGCAGAACCGCCCCGTGACCCAGGGTTGGGAAAGCGAGGCCCAGGGCATCGCCCTGCGGGGCTATTAGCACAGGGCAGAAGCGCCCCGGATGTTTGGCCCGGCGCCTTGCGCAGCGCGCTGGCTTTCTGTACTGTGACATTGCTGAAAATCGGCGTCCGCCCCTGCGATTTTTTGTCGCACCTTGGCGAAGCACTGGCCACGCACCGGCACGGGCCCAGCACTGGAGAACGGAATGCTCAAGTTTCTGAACATGCTTCTTGGCAGCGGCAAACAGCAGGAACAGAGCAGGGACGACGGCGCTGTGAAGCGCAAGTACGAGTACTTCCGCAGCCTGCTCATAAAAAACAACAGGTCCCTTGAGCTTTTGACCGAGCTTGAGAACCTGCTGTACGAGAACAAACCCTTCACCCTGGACCATGTGCTGACCCTCTCGGAGGATCTCATCAGCCTGGTGTACGACCTGGCCGAGGACCTGAACGCCCTTTCCGGCGGCAAGTATCCCGGCCTGTTCGACACCACAGAGCGCCTGGGCATCATCATCCTCAAGGATCTGGCGCACAGAAAGCGCATCAAGAAGGGCGAGCTCACCCTGCCGTTGCGCGCGCTCTCCGCCGAATTGTCCGACGAAGTGGGCGGCAAGGCCGCCAACCTGGGCGAAGTGGCTAACCGCGCCGGGCTGCCCACGCCGCGCGGCTTCGCCGTCTCCGCCTATGCCTGCCAGCACTTCCTCAAAACCTCCGGCCTGGCGGAGCGCATTGAGCGGCGCATGCGGCGCATCGACGTGAAGAACACCGAAAAACTCATGGAGATCTGCGACGAGATCCAGGCCATGATCATGGCCGCGCCCCTGCCGGAGGAGCTTTCCCGGGGCATGGCGCGGCTCATGGACGAACTGGCCGGGCTTTTCGGGCCCGAGGTGCGCGTTTCCGTGCGTTCCAGCGCCACCTGCGAAGACTCCGAGGCCACCTTCGCCGGGCAGCACTCCACGGTGCTCAACGTCAGCGCGCAGAACGTGGGCCTGGCCTGGAAAGAGGTGGTGGCCAGCACCTTCAGCCCGCGCGCGGTGTATTACCGCCGCAGCATGGGCTATTCCGACGACGACGTGGTCATGGCCGTTTTGTGCGTCACCATGGTTGATGCGCGCGCCAGCGGCGTAATGTACACCGGCGACCCCAACGGCCCGCTGGGCCATGGCGGCCAGCACGGCGCACTGGGGCAGGAGGCCACGGACGACATCCTCATCAGCGCGGCCTGGGGCCTTGGGGTAAGCGTGGTGGACGGCAGCGCCAACACCGATTTCTACGCCGTGCGCCGCGCGGATTCCGCCCTGGTGCGCCACCATGTGGCCAGCAAGACCAGCCGCCTGCGCCTGCGCACGGAAGACGGCATCCAGGCCGAGCCCGTGCCCGGCGAACTGCGCCTGGCCCCCTGCCTGGACGAGGCCAAGATCCGCCAGCTGGCCTCGTACGGGGTGCGGCTGGAGGAACACTACGGCCAGCCCCTGGACATAGAATGGGCGCAGGACCAGGACGGACGGCTGTTCATTCTGCAGGCCCGGCCCCTGGGCATGGGCCACGGCCAATCCAAGGACGAATGCGCCCTGACGCCGGAGGCCGAGCCCCTGCATGGCCGGGAGGTGCTGTTGCGCGGGGGCGACATGGCCGCGCCCGGCAGCGCCGCAGGCCAGGCCTATATCCTCGCCAGCGACCACAACCTGCCCGCCGTGCCCCAGGGCGCCATCCTGGTGGCCAAGCAAACCTCGCCCACCTACGTGCCGGTCATGGACCGCATCCGGGGCATCATCACCGAGGTGGGCAGCGTTACCGGGCACATGGCCAGCGTTGCGCGGGAGTTCGGCCTGCCCACCCTGGTGGGCCTGGAAAACGCCGCCCTGAACATAGAGCACGGCGAGGACATCACCCTCGACGCCACCAACCGCATCGTCTACCGGGGCATTGTGCCCGAGCTGATACACGACAAGCCCTGCGTGAACCTGATGAAGGGCAGCCCGGTGTACAAGGCCGCGCAAGAGGCCCTGAAGCGCATGGCCCCGCTCACCTTGACCGATCCCAAGGCGCTGAACTTCAGCCCGGAGGGCTGCCGCTCCCTGCACGATGTCATTCGCTTTGCCCACGAAATGGGCATGCGCGAAATGTTCAACATCGGCGACGAGATGGAGGACGCCACCGGGGCGGTGCGCCTGCGCGCTGGCCTGCCTCTGAACATCCTGGTGGTGGATCTTGGCGGCGGGCTTACCCCCACGGCCCCCAAGAAGGTGGTGGAGCTGGAGCACATCAAGAGCGCGCCCTTCCAGGGCCTGCTGCACGGCATGACCGACCCCGGCGTGCGCTGGCTGGGCGGGGTGGGCGTCAGCCTCACAGGCTTCGCCACCATCATGGCCGAGTCGCTGCTTACCGATCCCAACGCCGACGGCAGCATGGGCGGCCCCAGCTACGCCGTGGTGAGCGACCACTACCTGAACTTCAACACGCGCCTGGGCTACCACTTCGCCGTGGTGGACAGCTACTGCGGCCCCTCCATCAACGACAACTACATCGTGTTCTCCTTCAAGGGCGGCGCGGCGGATATCGCCCGGCGCTCCCGGCGGGCTAAGCTCATCGCCCAGATACTGAAGCGCCTGAACTTCAAGACCGAGATCAAGGGCGACATGGTGCGCGGGGAGATCAAGAAATACTCCCAGACCGACCTGAAGCAGAAGCTGGACATGGTGGGCAGACTGCTTGGGGCCGTGCGCCTGCTGGACATGCTGCTTTCCGACGACGGCCAGATAGGCTGGTATGTGGACGAGTTCTTCAAGGGCAATTACAGCTTCGAGCGCCCGGCGGAAGGCGGCGGCGAAGGCGGCGGCCAAACCCCGCCGACACCCCCGCCGACAACACCTGTGGACGGCCTGCCCTAGCCGCGCCCCAACAAACGCCGGGGCCAGGGCCAGGTGTGGAGTTGCAAGACGTTGTTCACTCCCGTCTCAATTCGGCTGATTGGCGGTTTGTTTTGTAACGCAGAATGATTCCTGTAAAAGTTGTATTCGTGGAGCCAGCGGGGCAACTCGTTGGCTCTTTCGTTTGAAGGGGCGTAGCTGGCGGCGTAGGCCCACTCGCGCAGCGCCATCTGAATGAACCGCTCGGCCTTGCCGTTGGTGCGCGTCGCTTTGCCCGCAGAGCCGAAAGGTTCGCAGGGCTGGCCGGGCTGGCGAGTGGCTGTTTCCAGTCCTGGCCCGGCGACTGCCCGCCGCTTTGCCCGCAGGCGCAAAACTTTGCTGCATTTTTGTCTGCCCCATTGCGCAACAGCCTCTTTTCGCACTACAGTCTTCCCAAGCGCCCCGGTCTACCGTTCCGGGCGACTGATCCGGGAGGACAGGTCCGGGCGCGGGCGGCGCACCCCGCGCCGCAAGGGAGGCAGGGCATGGACAAGTGCAAGACGCGCACGGGCATCGCGGCCCTCGTCTTCACGGCGCTCCTGCTGGCCTTCAACTGGCCGCTGCTGACCATTCCCGCCACGGGCACGCTGCTCTCCTGGCTGTTCATCACCTGGGGCTTGGCCATTGCCCTGCTGGGCCTGGCCGCACTGGTAAACGCCCACGGCAGGCGCTCCGGCCAGGCGCGCAACGGCCAGCCGCACGCCGAAGACGCCTGCGAACTGCCGGACGGCCGCCTGCTGCCTCCCTTTGACGACAGGCCAGGGGGCGGCGATGTTTAATCCGGTCCTCGTGCTGCTGCTCCTCGCGGGCTACATCGGCCTGCTGCTGCTTTTGGCCCGCTGGGCCGAGCGCCGCTCCGAGGCGGGCCGCTCCGTGACGGACAAGCCTTACGTCTACGCCCTTTCGCTGGCCACCTACTGCACCAGCTGGACCTATTACGGCTCCGTGGGCAAGGCCGTGGATTCCGGCCCGCTGTTTTTGACCATCTACCTCGGCCCCACCATCTGCGCGGCCCTGTGGTGGTATTTGCTGCGCAAGCTGGTGCGCATCAAGTCAAGCTTCCACATCACCAGCATCGCCGACATCTTGGCCGCCCGCTACGGCAAGTCGCACCGCATCGCCGCCCTGGCCACCACCATGGCCTTCATCGGCAGCGTGCCCTACGTGGCCCTGCAGCTCAAAAGCGTCATCAGCACCTTTTCCATGCTCACCAACGGCAGCGAACTGCTGCTTGAATTCGTGGGCCCGCTGGTGGTGGCGCTGATGATCTTCTACACCATTGTGCTTGGCGTGCGGCGCATAGACCCCACCGACCGCCACCCCGGCATGGTGGCCACGGTAACGGCCGAGGCGCTCATCAAGCTGGCGGCGCTGCTGGCCGTGGGCCTGCTGGCCATGGCCCTGCTGCATGGCCCGGCAACGGGAGCGGCAAGCGGCCTCACCCCGGAGCGGCTGGCGCGCATCATGGACCTTGGCGGGCCGGACCACGCCGGCGGCTACAGCGCAGGCGGCGCGCACTACGTCACCTGGGCCAGCTACCTGCTGCTGGCCATGTCGGCCGTGGTGTTTCTGCCGCACCAGTTCCACCTGGCCGTGGTGGAAAACGCGGACGAACGCCACGTGCTCACGGCCTCGTGGGCCTTTCCGCTCTACCTGCTTCTGGCCAACGTCTTCGTGGCGCCCATCGCCATGGCCGGGCTGGCCACGGGACTTTCCCCGGCCCACGCCGACACCTTCGTGCTGGGCCTGCCCGTGGCCCAGGGGCAGCACGCCCTGGCGCTGCTGGTGTTTTTTGGGGGCTTTTCCGCCGCCATGAGCATGGTCATGGTCTCGGCCATGACGAATGCGGTGATGCTGACCAACCACGTGCTGCTGCCGATCATCGACAAGGCGGCGGGCCTGGGCTTTCTCAAGCGCCGCCTGCTGCAATGCCGCTGGGTCTCCGTGGCCGTGCTCATCCTGGCCGCATACTGGTTCGAGCAGGCCATCGGCGATTCCTTCATCCTGGTGAACATCGGCATCATCGCCTTTGGCGCGGTGCTGCAGTTCGCCCCGGCCATTCTGGGCGGGCTGTTCTGGCGCTCCGGCACCATGGCCGGGGCCATGACCGGCCTGAGCGCCGGTTTTTTGCTGTGGATGCACACCCTGCTGCTGCCTGCGCTTTCGCGCAGCGGGCACGTGTGGGCGGGCCCGGTGCACAATGGCCTCTTCGGCCTGCCCTACCTGCGCTCGGAGGCGCTCTTCGGCCTTACCGCGCTGGACCCCGTGAGCCACTCCGTGTTCTGGACCCTGGTCTTCAACACCGGGCTGTACGTGCTGGTTTCGCTGTGCACGCGCCAAACCCAAGAGGAAGTGGCGGTGCTGGCCGAGTTCACCGGCCTGCCGGGCCTGGGCGAACGCCGGGCCGGGCCCAGGGCCGAGGACGACATCGACCTGGCCGAAAAGCGCGCCCTGATGGAGCAGCCCCTGCGCGAGTACCTGCCCAAGGAACAGGCCCAGGAGCTCATCAACGCCTGCCTGCGCGAAATGAACCTCGAAGACCGGACCATGGTTTCCGTAACCACCCTGGCCGCGCTCTACGCCGAGGTGGAAAAGGCTTTTTCCGGCGTGGTGGGGGCGGCGGCGGCGCACAAGGCCCTTTCCCAGGCCGGGGTGTTCTCCGCCGAGGAAACCGGCGCGCTGAGCGAAGCCTACGGCGGCATGCTGGCGCGCATGCGCATCACCCCGGACGAAATGGCCCGGCGCATCGACTATCACATTGAGCGCGAGCACCTGCTGACCCTGCACGCCGAGGAGCTGAAGGAGACCATCCGCCTGCGCGATGCGGAGATTGCCGAGAGAAAGCGCATGGAACAGGCCCTGCGCGAGGCCGAGGAGAACTACCGCAGCATCTTCATGAACGCGCCGGAAGGCATTTTCCAAACCACGGGCGCGGGGCGCTTTCTTTCCGCCAACCCGGCCATGGCGCGCATTTTGGGCTACGCCAGCGCGCAGGAGCTGCTGGAGCAGGTGCAGGACCTGGGCACGCAGGTGTACGCCTTTCCCCTGGGACGCGAGCGCGTGCTGCGCGCCCTGGTGGAAAAGGGCTCCCTCGACGGCATGGAGCTGGCCATACGCCGCAAGGACGGCAGCATCATCTGGTGCTCCATCATCGCCCGCGCCACCCTGGGGGCAGAGGGCCGCGTGGAGCGCGTGGAGGGCATGCTTTCCGACGTGACCGAAAGAAAGCGCGCCGTGGAGGAACTGCGGGAAAGCGAGGCGCGCATCCGCGCCCTGTTCGACGCCACCTCGGACTCCGTGATCCTGATGGACCCGGAGGGGCGCGTGCTGGCCATAAACGAGCACGGGGCCAGGCGGCGCGGCCTTGCGCCGGAGGACATGACCGGCCAGTTCATTTACGACCACCTGCCGCCCAACGCTGCGGAAATACGCCGCCTGCAGGTGCAGGAGGCGCTGCGCACCAAAAGCCCGCGCACCTTTGAGGAGGAGCGCCAGGGCTTTTGCTACTCCATCACCCTCTACCCCATACTGGACGACGACGGCACACCCCGGCAGCTGGCCAGCTTTTCCCGCGACATTACCGCCCAGCGCGAGAGCGAGGAGACCATACGCCGCATGAACGAGGGCCTGGAGCTGCGCGTGCGCGAACGCACCAGCCAGTTGGAGGCCGCCAACGCAGAACTCAAAAGCACCCTGGAGCAGCTCACGCGCGCCCACAAGCAGTTGGTGGAGTCGGAGAAAATGGCCTCCCTCGGCGGGCTGGTGGCGGGCGTTGCGCACGAGATAAACACCCCCGTGGGCATCGGCGTCACCGCCGCCTCGCACCTGGAGGCCAAGACCCAGGAGATCCTCGGCGAGTACCGCGCGGGCGGGCTCAAACGCGCCCGGCTGGAGGAGTACTTAAGCGTGTGCGACGAATCCACGCACATGATCCTGTCCAACCTCAAGCGCGCGGCGGAACTCATCCGCAGCTTCAAGCAGGTGGCGGTGGACCGCTCCACCGAGGAGCGCCGCAGCTTCAAGCTGCATGGCTACCTGGACGAGGTGCTGCTTTCCTTGCGCCCGCACCTCAAGAAGACAGAGCACAAGGTGGAAATCTCCTGCGACCCGGAACTGACCATGGACTCGTACCCCGGTGCGCTCTCGCAAATCATCACCAACCTGGTGATGAACTCCCTCATGCACGCCTTCGACCCCGGCGAGGCAGGGCGCATCGGCATTTCCGCAGAACTTACGGAGGGGCAGGTACGGCTGATTTACGTAGACAACGGAAAAGGTATCGCACCCGAGCACCTGGACAAGATTTTTGAGCCATTCTATACCACTCGCAGGGGCAGGGGCGGAACGGGCCTTGGCCTGCACATCCTGTACAACCTGGTGACCCAGCAACTGCACGGCACGGTCCGCTGCGAGAGCGCGCCCGGGCAAGGCACCACGTTCACACTCCTGTTGCCGCAAGGTGGTCGTGAGCACACATGACGCAAGACACTGAAGACCTGCTGTTTCTGGACGACGACGCCGCCGGACGCCAAGCGCCGGACGAGCCCGCCGCCTGGAAGGTGCTGATTGTGGACGACGAGGCCGAGGTGCACAACGTCACCCGCCTTGTGCTGAGCGGCTTTCGCTACCGGGGGCGCGCGCTGGAGTTCCTAAGCGCTTACACCGGGGCCGAGGCCAAGACCATGCTGGCCGCGCACCCGGACATCGCCGTCATCCTGCTCGACGTGGTGATGGAGGAGAACGACACCGGCCTCAAGCTCGTCAAGTACATCCGCGAGGACCTGGAAAACCGCTTCGTGCGCATCATTCTGCGCACCGGCCAGCCCGGCCAGGCCCCGGAAGAACGCGTCATCGTCGAATACGACATCAACGACTACAAGGAAAAGACCGAGCTCACCGCGCAGAAGCTGCTCACCACCATCGTCTCCGCCCTGCGCACCAGCAGCGACATCGCCACCATCGAGGCCAACCGCCTGGGCCTGGAAAAGATCATCGAGGCCAGCGAGAACATCTTCGAGCTGCAATCCATGGAGAAGTTCACCACCGGCGTGCTCTCCCAGCTCGTGTCCATCCTCGACCTGAACAAAAACGCCATCGTCTGCCAGGCCTCCGGCTTCGCCGCCGTGAACGACAAGGGCCGCTTCAGCATTCTGGCCGCCACCGGGGAATACCAGCCCTTTGTGCGCAAGCACGTGGAGGACGTGGTGCCGCCGGAGGTATACCGGCACTTCGAGCAGGCCGTGAAGAACCGCACCAGCCTGTTCTTCGACGGCAAGCGCTACCTGGGCTACTTCCGCAGCCAGAACAACTCGGAAAGCGTCATCTATCTAGAGGGGGCCAAGGAGCTCACGGAGCTGGACCTGCAACTGGTGGAGATCTTCTTCGCCAACGTGTCCATCGCCTTCGACAACCTGCACCTGAACAAGGAAGTAGAGGACACCCAGCGCGAAATCGTGCTGACTCTGGGCGAGACCATCGAATGGCGCTCCCACGAGACGGGCAACCATGTGCGCCGCGTGGCGGAATACATGTATATTTTGGCGCGCAAGCACGGCCTGCCAGAGGCCGAGGCCACCCTGCTGCGTCTGGCCGCGCCCATGCACGATGTGGGCAAGCTGGGCATTCCCGACGTGATCTTGAACAAGCCCGGCGAACTCGACGGCAGCGAAATTGCCATCATCCGCACCCACCCGGCCATCGGGCACGAGATCCTCAAGGCCTCCCAGCGCGAAATGCTCAAGGCGGCGGCCATCATCTGCCTGCAGCACCACGAGCGCTACGACGGCAAGGGCTANNCCGCCGTGGCCGATGTGTTCGACGCCCTGATGAGCGACCGCATCTACCGTCCGGCCTGGCCGCTGGAGCAGGTGGTGGCGCACTTCAAGGCCGAGCGCGGCCTGCACTTCGACCCCGTGCTGACGGACATTCTGCTGGACAACCTGGACACCTTTCTCAAGGTGCGCGAGCTGTACAAGGGCTAGCCCCGCGCCCCCCCTGCATCAGGCAGACGTCAGGCACGCGCCAGGGGCCCGAAGCCAGGGCAACAGCAAGACAAAAGTTGGACCGGGAACGGAGCGGAGCACGCGCAGGCCCCGCCCCCGGTCCTTGTGCGGGTTACAAAAAACGCCGGAACACTTCGGCCAGGGCCGCGCCTTCCGCCGCAGCCGGGTTCACCGGCACCGGGGCCAGAATGCCCAGGCCCTCGCTGGCCTCGTGGAACTCCTCGTCCCCCATGGAGCTCACCACGGCCAGGTTGACCATGGCGTTGACCAGGAGCGCCTTGGCGGCCAGCTCCAGGGGCGGGCCTGCGGCTAGGCCTTCATCCAGCACCATGAACTGCGGGGGCGCGGCCTGCACCTTTGCCACGGCCTCGTCCCAGGTGGCGGCAAGGCTTACGGGCAGGCCCGCGCCCTGGCCCAGGGCCTGGGCAAAGGCGCTCAGCTCCTGCGCGCGCGGGGTCACAACAAGAATGGACATGGCTTGGCTCCTTTCTGCCGGGCGCGGCTAGTGCCCGCCGCCGCAGGTGAAGTCGGTGGTGAAGGCGGGCAGGCGGCCTTGCAAAAAGGCCTGCACGGCGTGGCCCACCGTGGGCGCGCCGGAGCCCATGAACACCTTGACGCCCACCTGCTGGAAGCCCATGAGCGGGCGCATGCCCATGCCCCCGGCGATGAGCACGTTGACGCCGTTGGTGGCCAGGTGGTTCACCGGGGCCATGCAGCCGCCCTGCTGGTGCGGCACGTTGGGCAGGGTGCTCACTTTGATGATCTCCTCGCCCTTGGCCTCCACGATGGTGTAGATGTCGCAGTGACCGAAGTGCTGCCCCACGGAGGCATCCAGGCCGCCGGGCATTTCGGAGGGAATGGCGATGACAAAGGTTTCCATGCTGTGTGCTCCTAAAGTTTGTTGAGGATGACGGGACGCGGGCGCTGGACGGAGAGGCCGGAAAGCCGCTCCCAAACATCCCGCAGGGCTTCGGAAAAAGGTGTCGGCGCAAGTTCGGTAACGCATTTGGCCTGCACCATGGCCCGCACCACCACTTCGTCGTGGGGGAGCTTGCCCAGCACGGGCAGGCCGCGTTCCTGGCACACGCGCTCAATCTCCGCGCTGTTGGCGGCGTTCAGGTCGTACTTGTTGATGATGATGGCCGCAGGGATGCGGAAGTGGGCGCACAAGTCGGCCACGCGCAACAGGTCGTGCAGGCCGGAAGGCGTCGGCTCGGTGACGATGACAGTTTGGCTTGCGCCGGAAAGCGAGCTGATGACCGGGCAGCCGATGCCGGGTGCGCCGTCGCAGAGCATGAGTTCAATCCCCAGGGCCTCGGCGCGCGTACGCGCCTCCTTCTTAAGCAGGGCCACCAGGCGGCCGGAATTCTCCGAGCCCGGGAACAGCTGCGCGTGGACCATGGGGCCGAAGCGCATGGTGGAGGCCCACCAGCGTCCGCAGAACTTTTCCTCAAAGCCTATGGCCCCGGCGGGGCAAAACTGCACGCAGACCTTGCAGCCCTCGCA
>DIVX01000152.1 GCA_002422505.1 Desulfovibrio sp. UBA6121 | reverse complement strand
CTGGGCCTTTCCGCCCGGGCCTACACCCGCGTGCTGCGCATCGCCCGCACCATAGCCGACATGGAAGACGCGCCGACCATCGGCATCGACCACCTGGCCGAGGCCATCAACTTCCGCACCATGGACCGCGTAAACCAGCCGCAGGCGTAAACGCCAGCGCCCCAAACAAAAACGCCGGACACCCGCGTGCAGGCGTCCGGCGTATGTCGGGCTGGAAAACGCTAGAATGAATAACTGAGCCGCAGGGCCGCGCCCAGTTCGCTCGCGCTGTCCTGCCCCATGCGCACCCCTTCGTTGGTGCCTGTGGTCACCACCCCGGTGCCGCCGAGGGACATGGGGTTCTCAATGGTAGGTCTGCTGGTCCAAAAGCGGCCGGAAGCCTCCAAGCCCAGGGTGCATTTCTCCGCCACGGGCGCCTCCCCGCGCAGGGTAAGGCCGAACAGCCCGGACACGAGCACATCGTTCACGGACCGTGTGGCCGAATGGGTCGGGCTGCGCTTGTTCGCCAGCCAACCGACACCGGTCTGCACCGCTTGGCTGGCCTCGAGATCCGCCCAGCCCACAAGAAGCGCGGCGTTGGCCAGGGCCTCGGCCCGCGCGCCCCAGGGCAGCGCAAAGCTGATGCCCGCCCGCAGCTCCGGCCCGATGTCGGTGGTGCGGATGCTCTCAACCATTTTGTAAGTGTCGGTGCCGGAAAGCGCAGTAAACTGGGTGGAGACCTTGTAGCGTTGCGTGCTTGCGAAAATGCCCGCGCCGAATACCGGGGTGGCGGTGATTTCGCCACCGCCCGGCTGCCATGGCGTCCCCTTGCCCTCCAGCCCGAGGCGCAGGTCGAAATTATCCTCCGAGATGGAGACACGGCTCGTGGCATCGGTCCCCATGGCGCCGACGCCGCCGATCCAGTTGTAGGCTGGGTCCACGCTCAGGAGGATGATGTATTCCGTTGCCTGGGTCGTCACGGCCCCATTGCTGCGGGCGGAGCCGCCGGAATAGCTGAATTCGCCCATTAGGCGGAGATCGCGCAGGCCCGGCAATTTCAACGAGGTCTGACGCTCCGCAGTGATGGAGACGGACGGCGCGAGGATTCCGTCCGGCGAGGAGGGGCTGGCGTCGCGCAGCTGGAGGCCGGCAGCGTTGGTGATGATGTCCGAGCCCTTGTAGCCTTGGGGCATCAAGTATTTGGCCCCGGCGCTCACGGTGAGGGAGCCCGCGTCGCCGGAAAGTGTTCCCGAGGCGTTGGCTGGCAGATCCGCAGCCCAGGAAGAGTCTGGAACAGCGAGAAGGCCGCTCAAGAGGGCAGCTCTCAAGAAATTGCGGGAGATCAGGCTGAACAGGACGCCGAAGGTGTTCATAACAAAGGGTAAACACCCCGCCTTGCGCCATGTCAACAGAGAATACGCCGATATTCTACGCATTATTGCGACTTCCAGGGATCAAGACCCGCCAGCCGAGGCGAAGCCCGCGCCCGGCTTTCCGGCCCGCTCATGGATCGCATCGACCTGCAGGTGGAGGTGCCCGCCGTGCCTTACGACGACCTCAAGGCCCCGCGCGGCGCGCGCGATTCCGCCGCCATGCGCGCAGGCATCCTCAAGGTGCGCGCCATTCAGGCCGAGCGCTACAAGGACCAGCGCATCCGCCTGAATAGCGACCTGACCGGCGCGGCCCTGGAACGCTGGTGCGCCGTGGGCGAGGGCGAACAGCGCTTCCTGGAGCAGGCCGTGCGCCGTCTGGGCCTTTCCGCCCGGGCCTACACCCGCGTGCTGCGCATCGCCCGCACCATAGCCGACATGGAAGACGCGCCGACCATCGGCATCGACCACCTGGCCGAGGCCATCAACTTCCGCACCATGGACCGCGTGAACCAGCCGCAGGCGTAAGCATGGGCGCAGTCATCACGGTACGCGTCTTCTGCGACGACGAGGCGGACGGGCTTTGGGACTATCCGTGCTGGTGCCAATGGCCAGACAATGCGTTGCCTGCAATATGGCATGGAAACACGACCCACGCCCCGGACCTGCCCATCCTGCGCGATCTGGCCTTGTGGAACCGTCATTATTCCAGCTGGTTTGTCGACTGGGAGAACTCCCTGTGCGGCCTGTGCGACGCCCCCCGGTGGTTCGACCCGGACGCCTTCACTGCCGAGGGCCTGCGGCTGGCCTTCGCCCTCAAGCAAAACCACCCCGGCTGGCGGGTGCATTTCTTCGATGAAGTAGCCTACGCGCGCCAAGGCGAAGCCAGAAACGCCAAGGCCGGGGACTTCTGGCGCGAAATCGGCGTTGCCGCCGATGGAAGCCTGGTCTTGTCGCCGCGCGGGGAATGACCGGCCCATTTTGCGCCCGCTTGTGCGCAACGGCGCGCCGCCGTTGGTTGTGCGCTTCTTTTTCCAGTATGCACGGCGCCAGCCTGTGCCGGGTTTTGATTACGCTCGCGGAAAACCAGCGCGTAGCCTGCATTGCGCTTGAACGCACGCACAGCACACGGTGTTCCTGCTCAAAACGATGATTCCTATTGTTGCTGCCTGTTCGCTACGCATACCTTGCGCGCACTTGCAGGCAAACTCCGCAGCTTGCGCCGTCAAACTATATCACTCCATCAGCACATGATCAATGCACCAATTGAATATTTTAATATTCATCTTCACCCTAGACAAAAATCCGCAACAGCCCGATAAAGAATTAGAAGCACCTAACGATTTCAGGAGATAGCCCATGACACGCATTAAAAGTCTTGGCACAATCCTTATTCTTTCCGTGACCTTGGTGGTGGCCTTGGCCGTTGCCGCCATCGTTCTGTACACGTCCAAGTCGTCCTACGACATCAGCCTGCACCTGGAGCAACAGTCCATGGAGCAGCTCTCCGGCGCGACGCAAATGGCCCTGGACAGGTACATCGACGGCACGAAAACCCTGGTGGACTCCCTGGCGGCGCAGCAAGCCCTGCGCGAGGCCTTTGAGGGCGATCCCAAACGCGCCAAGGATCGCCTGCGCGAGTACATCAAGATCAACAACGAGTACTGGGCGTTGTTCATCTTCGACAGCAAAGGCGTCATCATCGCAGGCTACAACGCCAAGGAGCAAGACCTGACCGGCCAGAGCCGGGCCGACCGCGACTACGTCAAGGCCGTGCTTGGCGGGCAGGATCTCTTCCTCGCCAACAACATCATCAAGGCCAAAAGCGGCGAAGGCGAGATCCTTATTTTCTCCGTGGCGCGGGCCGTTAAGGACGCAAACGGCAAGGTGCTGGGCGGCGTGGGCGCCTTTCCCAAGTGGGAAACCTTCACCACGGCCTTCATCGATCCGCCGCGCTTCGGCGAACGCGGCTACGGCTTCATGGTCGACGGCAAAGGCAACATCATCGCCCACGCCAAGGACAAAAGCCTGCTGCTCAAGAACCTGGGCGATCAGGACTTCATCAAGCAGGCCCTGGCCAAGAAGAACGGCGCCCTGTTCTACGACTGGAAGGGGGAACAGAAGTTCCTGACTGTAAGCACCGACCCGGACACCGGCTGGGTGGTGTGCATGAGCGCCTACGTGGATGAAATGACCGGCTCCGCCAAAACGCAGCGCAACATTCTTCTCGGCATTGGCCTGCTGGTGGTGCTGATTCTTGGAGGCGGCATCACCTTCATGGTGCGCAAGCTGGTGGTCTCCCCGGTCAATGATATAAAATCCTACACCAAGGCAATCACCGAAGGCGATTTCAAGGCCTCGCTGCACGCGGAGTTCCGCTACGAACTGGCCGACCTCGCCCAGAACATCCGCGGCATGGTGGAAGAGATAAAGTCCAAGCTCGGCTTCTCCCAGGGGGTGCTGGCGGGCTTTGTGCTGCCCTGCGCCACGGTGGACAAGGACAACAAGGTGACCTTTGTGAACCAGCACATGCTGGACACCCTGGAGCGGCCCGGCGCTCCCAAAGAATACCATGGCCAAACCTCCGGGCAGATGATTTATAACGAGCCGGATCGTGACACGCTTTCCGCCCGGGCGCTTAAGGAAAACCGCATGCTGCAGCTGGAGGTGGGCTACAAAACCATCAGCGGCAAGGACAAGATCTTCGACGTGACCAGCACGCCCATAACCGATCTGGACGGCAACCTGCTGGGCACGCTGGCCGTGTGGTTCGAGCTCACGGACATCCGCGCCCAACAAAAGAAGATCGAGGAGCAGAACGAGCGCATCGCCAAGGCCGCCATCGCCGCCAACACCGTTTCCGACCAGGTGGCCTCGGCCTCCGAGGAACTGGCCGCGCAGATCGAGCAGTCCAGCCGCGGCGCCGACGAGCAGCGTTCCCGCACCACCGAAGCCGCCACTGCCATGGAAGAAATGAACTCCACCGTGATGGAGGTGGCCAAAAGCGCAGGCACAGCCTCCGAACTGGCCGAGCAGGCCAAGCAAAAGGCCCAGCAAGGGTCCGAACTGGTGGGCAAGGTTGTGGAGACCATAAACGGCGTGGAGCGCCAGTCCGTTGCCCTCAAGGCCGACATGACCGAGCTTGGCAAACAGGCCGAAGGCATCGGCCAGATCATGAACGTCATCTCCGACATCGCNNTGGCCGACGAAGTGCGCAAACTGGCCGAAAAAACCATGCACGCCACCAATGAGGTGGGCGCGCACATCCGCGCCGTACAAGACAGCGCCCGCAAGAATATTCAGAATACAGAGGCCGCCACCCAGGCCGTGCAGACCAGCACCGAACTGGCGCACAAGTCGGGCGAGGCCTTGCGCGAAATAGTCGGCATGGTCGACGCCACAGCAGACCAGGTGCGCGGCATCGCCACCGCAAGCGAAGAACAGTCCGCCGCCAGCGAGGAAATCAGCCGCTCCACCGAAGAAATCAACCGCATCGCCAGCGAAACCGCAGAAGCCATGCTCCAATCCGGGCAGGCCGTAAGCGACCTCGCGCGGCTGGCCTCGGAACTGCGCGGCATCATCAACACCATGAACCAAGGATAACGGAAAAGAGAGAAGCAGGGGGCGCTGCCCCCTGNNGGAATGATTCCCTTTGGAATCCCCGAAGCGCCGGAGCGGCGTCTGCAAAGCCAGACGTCGCTCCGGCGCTGGTGTTTTCGAAGCTGAGGCCATTACGGGAAGCAAGGGCAGAAAGAATAAAGATTGCGGTTAGAAGAAGGCAAAAACAGGGGAAGCGGAAGCGTTGCTGAGGGAGGCAAAGGCAGAAGGGACTGTCGCGTTGTCTAGAGAACAAAGGCAAAGCGGGGGAGCGGGAAGGCTGGAAGTATCTGAGAGCAAGGGGAAGCGGGAGAGCGGGAAGTGGCTGAGAGCATGGAGAGCGGGAAGTGGCTGAAGGCAAGGGGAGGGAGGAAGCGCAAAGGGTGTCCGGGGAACAAGGGGGAGCAGGAGCGCAAGCAGCCGGCGGGGCAAGCCCGCTACGCCGGTTGCGGGCGTTGGCCGACCCTTGCCGCAGGGGCCAGTGCGCAGTGCTGGCGATTGAGCCTTGGCTCCACAGGGCGGGCAGGGCAAGGACCTCGCCACCTGGGGGGGCGGAGCTCAAAACAAGAGCCTATTCTCGGCTGTATGGTTAGCGCGGGGAAAGAAACAGCCTCCAGGAGGCGCGTTGCGGCTCCGGGGCGCGAGCCCGAGCCTGGGGGGGGCTGGTCAAGATGTATGTGTTTTCGGGCTCTTTGAAACCAAGACCCGGTCAATGCGCCGTCCGTCCATATCGACGATTTCGAAGCGGATTTCTTCCCAGTCGATGGTGTCGCCTATCTCTGGCACCTTGCGCAGATGGTGCAAGAGAAAACCGGCCAGCGTGTCGAATTCATCGGGAATGGTGTGGCCGCTGCAAAGGCCGGTCACGGCACAGGCTTCGTCGAGGGAAAGCAGGCCATCAAGCAGCCAGGAGCCGTCCGCGCGCTGTATGGCCTGCGGTTCGGGGCTCTCGTGCGCATCGGGAAGGTCGCCGACAATGGCCTCAAGAATGTCCTTCAGCGTCGCAATGCCCATGACGTCGCCGTATTCGTCCACCACCACGGCGAAGCGCATGCCGGTGCGTTCCTGGAAAACCTCCAGCAATTTTAGCGCGCGGGCCGTGTCGTGGATGAACACAGGAGCGTGGAGAAACGCTCTCAAGGAGGCTGCCGGGTCGGCAATCCGCGCGGCCAGATACTCGCGGGTTTTTACGACGCCGAGGATTTCGCTGAGGTCGCCATCGCAAACCGGGAACCGGGAATACGAACTCTGGAGCATCTGGGCGAGGATTTCATCGCTGCTGCTGTTGATGTCTATCCAACCCACCTTGGAGCGGTGGGTCATCAGCCCCGCCACCCGGCGGTCGCCCAGGCGGAAGATCCGTTCGAGCATGTTCTGCTCTGAATGCTGCACCACCCCGGCGCGCACGCCCTCGTTGATGAAGCCCTTGATGTCCTCCTCCGTGATGCCTTGGCCTTCCTGCTGCAAGCCGAACAGGCGCGTGACCGCCCGGGACGACGCGCTGAGCAGCGAAACAGCGGGATGCGCGAGCTTGCGCAGCAGGAGCATGAGCGGCGAAGCCGCGCAAGCGAAGCGTTCCGGGTTGCTGAAGGCCATCTTCTTGGGGATCAGCTCGCCGAACACCAGCGTCAGGTAGGTGGTGGACACGATGATGATGCCCAGGCTCAGGGTGTCGGCATAGGGACGAAGCGGTTCATGCGCCGTGGCCAGCCAGGCGGCAAGATCCTCGGCCAAGGCGGCGCCCCCGAAAGCGCCGGTAAGAATGCCGATGAGCGTAATGCCGATTTGAACCGTTGAAAACAGCCCGTCGGGCTCCTTAAGCAGTTCCAAGGCCAGTGCGGCGCTTTTGCTGCCACGCCGCGCCAGGGCCGAAAGGCGGACTTTCTTGGCTGCGACGAGGGCCATCTCCGCCAGCGAGAAAAAGCCGTTCAGCAGTATCAGCAGAAGAATGACAATGACTTCCCAGTATACGTCCGCAGGCATGGAGCACTCGTCTCTGTGTTCGTTCACCGTGTTCGCGGGGAGGAATCCGCCTTGGGATGATTTGCTGACGATAGGGGGTTGCACCCGAAAAGGCAATTATGCCCAGGGCTGCGAGACGGAATTGCCGGGGCGGCCTTACGCGCATCCGTCCGCGTCTTGGGTTCTGTTAACCTCGCCTCTGAAAAAAAACCGCGTGAAAGAGAAGAAATATTTTGCGGGCTGCTGGCGTGGTCGAGGGGGCTGCCGCCCGGCGGACGATTTTTGCGTCTTTGGGGAGAGGGCGGACGAAATATGCGTCTGCCGGAGGGACTGGTCAGGTCCAGGTCTGGTTGGAAACGTCGAGGGGGTTGTCCTCGGCCCGGTTGAGGATGCGCCGCAGCGTATCTTTGGAGATGCCGAGCTCGCGGCAGGCGGCGTTGCGGTTGCCGCCGTTGCGCTCCACAGCCTCCACGGCGGCGCGGTGACGTATCTCCTCCATGGTCATGGGCAGGGAGGCCCCGGCCGGAGCCGGACCGGGGTGTTCGCAGGTGCGCACGTCGGTGGGCAGGTGTTCCACCTGGATGAGTCCGCCGGGGCAAAGGATGCAGGCGTACTCCAGAATGTTTTCCAGCTCGCGGATGTTGCCGGGGAAGGGGTGCGCCAAGAGCAGGCGCATGGCCTCCTGCGACAGGCCCTGGATGTCCTTGCCTCCGGTCTGGTGGCGTTTTTTGAGGGCGGCCTCCACCAGCGGTAGGATGTCGCCGCGCCGCTCGCGCAGGGGCGGCAGGGTCATGCGCACCACGTTGAGGCGGAAGTAGAGGTCCTGGCGGAAGGCGCCCTC
>DIVX01000174.1 GCA_002422505.1 Desulfovibrio sp. UBA6121 | reverse complement strand
AGTTCTTGATGATCTCGAACTCGCCGGACTCAACGGTCATGTTGTAAATCCAGATCGCGGTTATGACGATCCAGACAATGGGGAACAAGCCAAAGGCGGCGCCGTAGAGCGTGGCGTTCACGGCCAGGCCGGCGGGCATGCCCCACACGAAGATGGACAAGAGCACGGCCGCCGCGGTGGCCACAAAGGCGGCCTTGTGGCCGGGTTTGCGCAGCACGGCCAGCATGACGAACAGGATGACGAGGGGAATGCCCGCCACCAGTGCCGGGGCCAGGTAGTTGTCCCCAAAAGGCATGTAATTTTGCGTCCAGGTTACCACTTCAGCCACTGTTGGTTCCATAAACTCCTCCTTGCGGTGTGTGTGCCGATGCCCCCCGCGCCGGACCAACATCCGCACGGGTACTGCGCCCTAAATTCAACCGGCTTGAAGCACCTCGACCGTCTGCCGGGCGATCTCCAACTCCTCATTGGTGGGAATCACCAGCACCCGCACCGGGGAATCAGAGGCGGCGATGTCTCGCGCGCCCCTAACCGGGGCCAGGTTGCGGTCGTGGTCGAGCCGGATGCCGAGGTGCTCAAGCCCCCGGCACGAAAGCTCGCGGGCAACGGGGTCGTTCTCCCCGATGCCAGCGGTGAAGACGATGGCGTCCACCCGGCCAAGCACGGCCAGGTAGGAACCTATGTACTTGCGATTGCGGTAGCCGAACATGTCCAGCGCCAGCCGGGCCTTGGCGTCGCCCTGGGCCACGGCCTCGTGGATGTCGCGCATGTCGTTCTTGCCGCAAATGCCCTTGAAGCCGCTCTGCTTGTTGGTCAGATCATTGATCTCGGTGATGCTTAAGCCCTTTTCCGCGCCCAAAAGCGGGTAAATGGCCAGGTCGGCGTCGCCGCAGCGGGTGCCCATGATCAGCCCCTCAAGGGGGGTCAAGCCCATGGAGGTATCCACGCTTTTGCCGCCCTGCACGGCGCACATGCTGCTGCCGTTGCCCAGGTGCACGGTGATGAGGTTCACGTCATCCACGTTCTTGCCCAGGAAGCGCGCGGCCTCTTTGGTGACATAGGCGTGGGAGGTGCCGTGGAAGCCGTAGCGGCGCACCTTGAGCTCCTCGTACAGCTCGTACGGCAGGGCGTACATGTAGGCGCGCGGGGGCATGGTCTGGTGGAACACGGTATCGAACACGGTGACCTGCGGCACCTTGGGGAACAAAAGCCGCGCAACGCGGATGCCCGCCAAGTGGCCGGGGTTGTGCACCGGGCCAAGGGGAATGAGCTTGGTGAGCCCGGCCACCACGTGGTCGTCCACGCGGCAGGAGCCGTTGAACATGTCGCCGCCCTGCACGATGCGATGGCCGATGGCTTCGATCTCGTCCATGCTCTTGACCACGCCATACTCGGCATGGGTGATGAGACCGACCACCAGATGCATGCCTTCTTCATGGTCGGCAATGGGCTGGGTGAGGGTGATCTTATCTTCCTTGTCGGTGCCGGGCGCTATCTTGTGCGTAACGGTGCCCGAGGCTTCGCCGATGCGCTCCACCGCGCCGGAGCACATGACCGTCTCCGTGCCCATCTCCAAGAGCTGGTATTTTATGGAGGAGCTGCCGGAATTGATGACCAGAACGTTCATTGATCCCCCTGGCCCTTCACGGCCTGGGCTTGAATGGCCGTTATGGCCACGGTGTTGACGATATCGGGCACGGTGCACCCGCGGGACAGATCATTGACCGGCTTGTTCAAGCCCTGGAGCACGGGGCCGATGGCCACGGCCTGGGCGGAACGCTGCACGGCCTTATAGGTGTTGTTGCCGGTGTTCAGATCGGGGAAGATGAACACCGTGGCCCGGCCCGCAACCAGGCTGTCGGGCATCTTGGTCTGCGCCACCTCAAGGTCCACGGCGGCGTCGTACTGCAGCGGGCCTTCCAGCAGCAACTGGGGCGCGCGCTCGTGGGCTATGCGCGTGGCCTCAATGACCTTCTCCACATCCTGCCCCTTGCCGGAGCTGCCGGTGGAGTACGAGAGCATGGCCACACGCGGCTCGATGCCGAAGAGGCTGGCGGTCTCCGCGCTGGAAAGCGCGATCTCGGCCAGTTCCTCTGCGGTGGGGTTGGGGTTCACGGCGCAATCGCCGTAGACCAGCACGCGGTCCTTCAGGCACATGAGGAACACGCTGGAAACGATCTTGGAGCCGGGCTTGGTCTTGATGATTTCAAAGGCCGGGCGGATGGTTTGCTGCGTGGTGGTGACAGAGCCGGAGACCATGCCGTCGGCGTGGCCCTTGTACACCATCATGGTGGAGAAGTAGGTCGGGTCGAGCATGCGGTCGCGGGCGTCCTCTTCGCGGATGCCCTTGTGCTTGCGCAGATCGAAGTAGGTGTTCACGTAGTCGTCGTAGTTCGGGCTCTTGCCGGGGTCGATGATCTCCACGCCCTCAAGCTCCAGGCCAAACTGGCTCATGCGGGTGCGTATCTCGCTCTCGCGGCCCAGCAGGGTAACGTCCACCACGCCGCGGCGCAGCAGAATGTCCGAGGCGCGCATGATGCGCTCGCCGGTGCCCTCGGGCAGGACGATGCGCTGTTTCCTGCTCTTGGCCTTCAGGATCAGGCCGAACTCGAACATCTTGGGTGTGACGGTGGTGGGCTTGGCCGCCACCAGCTTGGTGCGCAGCTCCGGCAGGTCAACGTGCTCCTCGAACACGCGCAGAGCCAACTGCACCTTGTTCTGGTCGCCGGGCTCAATGCGGCCGTACAGATCGTACAGAATGCGGGTGGTCTTGTAGGTGTGCCCTTCGGCCACCAGGATGGGAATGGGGGCGCCCACCCAGCCCTCGATGAGCTTGCGCACCGACTCGCAGGGCTCCAGCCCGCCCGTGAGCAGGATGCCGGAGATGTCCGGGTAGTTGGTGGAAAGCCGCGAGGCCAGGCTGCCCAGAATGATGTCGCTGCGGTCGCCGGGGGTAATGACCAGGCTGCCGCGCTCCAGATAGTTAAGGAAATTCCCCAGCTGCATGGCGGCGATGACGTAGCTGTCCACCAAGTTCGAGGTCATGTCCGCGCCGTAGAGCGCCTTGGCGTTCAGCCACTTCATCACGTCGGCCACGGAGGGCTTGCCGAGCTTGGCTTCCTCGGGGATGACATAAATGGGGAAGCACTCCGGGCAGCGGGTCTTCTTCTTGAGCTGCTCCACCATGCCGGTGCCGTCCACATCCTCCACGCGGTTGATGATGGCCGCCAGGATGTCCAGGCCCTTGTCCTCGAAAGATTCAATGGTCAGGAGCGCCGAGGCCACGATCTCGTCCTGGGACTTCTTTTGCCCGTTGCACACCAAAAGCACCGGGCAGCCCAGGTTGGCGGCTATGTCGGCGTTGATGTCGAACTCGAAGGCCGAGTCCGTGCCGAGGAAGTCCGTGCCTTCGCAGAGGATGAAATCAAAACGCCCTTTGAGCGAGTTGAAGTCGTTCAGAATTTTTTCCAGCAGCATCTCGTGCTGGCCCAGATTGATCATCTCCCGGGCCTGCTGCATGGTCAGGGAGTAGGCCTCGGAATAGCGCATATCCAGGTTGAACTGGCTCGTGACAAGATTGATGTCATGATCCTTGGCGCTGGCCTCGGAGGCGGTAATGATGGGGCGGAAAAAGGCCACGCGCTGAATGTCGCGCGAGAGCAGCTGCATAAGTCCTAGGATGATGGCGGATTTGCCGCTCCTGGGCTCCACTGCAGTTATATAAAGAGTATCAGCCATGATGTGCTCCTTGGTTGCTAAGCTCGCCTATAAGGACTCCCGGCGCCGGGGGTCATGAGGGGGGTCTCAAGGGATGGGGGCCACCCCCCGGCGCCGGAAGCAAACCTCAACTATGCCTCTGCCTCGTAAAAACGTTCCCGTCCGAGGTCATAGAGGAGAATCTCCCCGACGAAAAGTCCTGTCAGGGCCGCGCTTTCGGCGAGCGCGTAGTCAACCTAGTCCTTGCCGCCACCGGCAAGGCTCTCGGCGTACAGTTCCATGGGGTGCTTCACGCTCACGCGGTCTCCATTTCTGGAGAGCAAATCCGAGATCTGCATCATGCAGGCGGGGCAACCCATGGCCACAACCTGCGCTCCGGTGTTCTTGATGTTGTCGCGCTTCTGCTGGCCAATCTTGGCCGACATGTCCGCATGGGTAAGGGTGAAGCTGCCGCCGCACCCGCAGCAGGCGTCGCTGGCGGCCATTTCCTTCACCTTGTAGTGCGGATTCATGGAAAGCACGGTGCGCGGCTGGGCGGAAACCCCCAGCGACTTCTTCAAGTGGCAGGGATCATGCACGGTGACTTCCACCGCGTCCGCAGCTGCTGCCGGGGCGGTAAGTCCAAGCTTGTCCACCACAAAGGCGTTCACGTCCATAACCTTGGCCGAGAGGGCCTCAATGGCCTTCTGGTCCGCTGCGCTCATGCCCTTGGCCATCATGGGCCAAATCTTCTTCATGGTGCTGGTGCAGGTGGCGCAGGGAGTCACCAGGTAGTCGAACTGCCCCTTGGCGAAGACTTCCAGGTTGATGCGCACCAGCTTCTCGTAGCTTTCGCGGTCACCGCTGGAGAGCGCCGGAATGCCGCAGCAGGCCTGGCCCTCCGGCAGGAACACGCCCACGCCGTGGTGGGCGAGCACCTTGAGCGAGGCAAGGGCGATGCGCGGGAAGATCTTGTCGGCCATGCAGCCGGGGAAAAAGGCCACCTTGAGGCCGCTCTTTCCGGCCTTGGTGTCCAGGCTGGGCACCTCTTTGTGCAGGGGCGTCTTGGCCAGCAGCATCAAGTGCCGGTCGCCCAGCATGGGCTCCAGCATCTTGGAACAGGAGGAGCCGATGACATCGTTCACCGGGCTGGTGAACAGCCCCTGGAACTTGGAGGCGATGCCCAGGAGGTTGTTGAACAGGCCGGGTTTGGTGAGCATGCCCCGGAAAATGAGCTTCTTGACCATGGGCAGGCCCATGTATCCGGCCAGGATGGTGCGGGCCTTGAGGAAGATGTCCAGCGCCTTGACGCCGCTGGGACAGTTGGCCGCGCAGGAGCCGCACAGAAGGCAGCGCGTCACTTTGTCCTGCACGCCCTCGGGGTCCTTGATCATCTCATGGGCCAGGCCCTCCAGCAGGGCTATCTTGCCGCGCGCCACGTCGGCCTCGCGGCCGGTTTGCCCGTAGATGGGGCACACGGCCTGGCACATGCCGCAGCGCATGC
>DIVX01000017.1 GCA_002422505.1 Desulfovibrio sp. UBA6121 | reverse complement strand
TGAAACCCTTGATGTGGCTGCCGGCAATACCGGCGTAGACCGAGTGGATCTCGCAGCCAGCCATCAATTCCGCCTCCTCCAAGGCTTTCTTGATGGACTGCACGGTCTGCTCGATGTTCACCACCACGCCGCGGCGCAGGCCCGTACTGGGGCTTGTGCCGATGCCGATGATGTCCACCAGGCCGTCGTCCTTGGCCTCGCCCACCACGGCGCAAATCTTCGTGGTGCCGATGTCCAGGCCGACGATGATGTCGCTTTTGGCCATGTCTTCCTCCCTTGGTTAACTCGCCAATATCCGGGTCTTCCCTATTCTTCCCCGTCAGGAAGGCCCGGGCTTCTGCCTCTTCTCAACGGAAATTTTGCCCCCGCTGGCCTCTATTGCGGCCACCTGGCCCGTTTCGCCGCGCAGCTTCAGGTCGCGCCAAACGGTCTCTATGCGGTCGAAATGCGTCTCCCAGTCGGTAAGCTCCGCGCGTACGCGTATGCGCAAGGCGTCCAGGTACAGCTCCACCTGGCCCGACTCGGTGAATTTGACCCAGGCCATTTGCCCCAGGGCGAAGGGCAGAGCCTGCTTGTTCATGCGCGCCACCATGGCCGCCACCACCTCGCGCCGGTCGCCCAGCTCCGGGGCAATCTCCAGCAGCGGCAGCGAGGCGGAATCGCCGGGGGAAAGCTGGGTGATGATCTGGCCCTCGCCATCGGCGAAGTAGAGCTGGCCGTCCTGGCGCACCCAGAACGAGGGCTGCCGCTCCACCAGGGTGATGAAGAGCTTGTCAGGCAGCTCGCGCCGCACGGTGACGAACTCCACCCAGGGATTTTGCGACAGGGCAGACTCCACCCGGGTGACGTTGACGCCCAGGCTGTTCTGCCCCAGGCGCAGGCCTGCGATTTCCAGCACCTGCCCGTAAGCCAGGCGTTGGTTGCCGGAAACGCTTATCTCCGTAAGCCCCAGGGCCGGGGTGGTGGTGATGAGCCGGTAGGTGTAGATGAGCCCGGTGCCCAGCACGCCCAGCACCAGCACGGAAACGATGAAGAACATGAAGCCCTTCACCGCGCCGCTGGGATTGAGCGCAAGGGAGGGGCCGTCCTCCTTGCGGGGGCGGTTTATGCGCACCGGGGCCTTGCGCGCGGGCTGCGTTCTGCGTTGCATTCCGCTTGGGCGCAGGTTCATTTGAGCACCACCACTTCCGTTTCCAACTCCACCCCAAAGCGGGCGCGCACGGCGCTTCTGCCAAGGTCCAAAAGCTCCAGGGCCTGTGCGGGCGTGCCGCTGCCCAGGTTCACCAGAAAATTCGCATGCAGGCAGGAAAAAGCCATGCCGCCCATGGTCTTGCCGCGCAGCCCGGCCTGGTCGAGCAGCAGGCCCGCGCTCTGCGCGCCCGTTTCTGCGGGCGGGTTCTTGAACACGCAGCCCGCGCTTTTGGCCGTTACCGGCTGGGTGGCCTTCTTCTTGGCGTAAGCGGCGTCCATGCGTGCGCGTATGGCCTCGGGCGCGTCCGCCTTCAGGCGGAACTCCACCTCCCACACCAGGTGGAAGCCAGCGCCCAGCCGGGGGTCGAAATGCCGGTAGCCGAAGGCGCATTCCGCAGCCGTGCGCCACACCAGTCCTTGCGTGGGCGTCCACAGGCGCACGCGCGCCACCAGCGCGCCCGTTTCCACGCCGTACGAGCCCGCGTTCATGGCCACGGCCCCGCCCACCCGGCCGGGAATGCCCGTGAGCCCCTCCAGCCCGGCAAGGCCCAGGCGCTGGCACAGGCCCAGAAGCCGGGGCAGGCCGAAGCCCGCGCCCACCGTAAGCAGCGCGCCTTCCGCGTCCTGGCGGACCACAGGGGCGGCGTCGTTGGCGGGCCGCACCAGCACCAGGGGCAAAGGGCCCTCGGTCGCCAGGAGATTGCTGCCCGCCCCCAGCGCCAGGGGATGACCACCGAGGCCGGGCAGCATTACCGCCAGTTGATCCAGCGCGGCCTCGGAGCGCAGCACGGCCTCGGCCAGAGCGGGGCCGCCCAGGCGCAAGGTGGTGCGCTCGCTCAAGCGCGGTGCATGGATCAGTTCAACGCTCATTTCGCTCCTAGTCTTCGTCGGCGGCGTTCAGCCAGTTCTCGCCGATCTTCCAGATGCTGCCCGCGCCCAGGGTCAAAAACAGGTCGCCGGGCTTCAAAATGTCCTTCAGCTGGCGTTCTATTCCCGCAAAGTCCGGGAAGAAGCGCACCTTGGTCTTGCTCACCTGCTTGATGCCCTGGGCTAGGCTCATGCCGTTGACGCCGGGGATGGGGGCCTCGCTGGCCGGGTAGATTTCGGTCAGCAGCAGCAGGTCCGTTTGGGTGAAGGCGGTGCAGAAATCGCCGAAAAGCGCCTGCGTGCGGCTGAAGCGGTGCGGCTGGAAGGCCACGACCAGGCGGCGGTCCGGGTAGCAGGCCTTGGCCGTGTCGAGGGTGGCCTTGATCTCCGCCGGATGGTGGCCGTAATCGTCCACCACGAGCACGCCCTTCTTCTCGCCCTTGCGCTCAAAGCGCCTGCCCACGCCGCCGAAGTTCGCCAGCCCCTGCAGGATGGCATCTTTGGGCAGACCGGCCTCCAGGGCCACGCCGATGGCGCCCAGGGAGTTCAGCACATTGTGGATGCCCGGATGCGCCAGGGTCACTTCGGCCCAGGGCGTGCCGTCCAGGGTGACGTTGAAGATGCTGCGCAGGCTGGAAGTGGTGATTTCGCCGCGCAGGCGGTTTTTGGGGCCCAGGCCGTAGGTCAGGCAGGGGCGCTTGATGGCGGGCAGCAGCCGCGCCACGCCGGGGTCGTCGCCGCAGACCACGT
>DIVX01000025.1 GCA_002422505.1 Desulfovibrio sp. UBA6121 | reverse complement strand
CCGAGCTTCTGCTTCATGCCGCCGGAGAGCTTGCCCGCCGGGCGGTCCCGGAACGGCGCGAGCCCGGTGGCCTGCAACAGCCCGGCGATGCGCCGCTCCCGCTCCTCGCGCCCCTGGCCGAACAGCCGGGCGAAGAAGGCCACGTTCTCGGCCACGGACAGGGTCATGTACAGGTTCTTGCCCAGGCCCTGGGGCATGTAGGCGATGCGCGGGCAGACCCGCTCGCGGTGGCGGGCGTCGGCCATGTCGCCGCCCAGCACCTCCACCCTGCCCGCCTGGAGACGCCGCGCCCCGGCGATCAGCGCCAGCAGGCTCGACTTGCCGACCCCGTCCGGGCCGATGAGGCCGACCATGCACCCGGCGGGAAGCTCCAGGCCGATGGCCTCCAGGGCCACGGTTTTGCCGTAGCGCAGGCCCACGCCGTTCAGGCGGGCCACGCTCCCGGAAGTCGCGGCCCCGGAGATCATGGCCCCGGAAGTCATGGCCCGGGCTTCTTGTCAGGGATCAGGGGCGGAATGTCCGGCGGCCAGGGCGCGTCCGGGTCCAGCCGCACGTGGGCCACCCCGGGCAGGCCGGTCTTGACCTGCTTGGCGTGGGCCTTGAGCAGCGCCTCGGGAATCCTGACCTTGACCCGGAACATGAGCTTCTCGCGCTCGGTGCGCGTCTCCACGGCCTTGGGGGTGAACTGGGCTTCGGGCGAGACGAAGGACACCTGCGCCGGGATGGACAGGTCCGGCCGGACGTCCAGCACGATGCGCGCCTCCGCGCCGAGGGCGACCTGGCCCGCCTGCTCCGTGGGCAGAAAGATGGTCATGTAGACGTCGCTCAGGTCGAGCAGGGTCACGACCTGACCGCCCGCGGCCAGCACCTCGCCCGGCTCGGCCAGGCGGTAGAGCACGCGCCCGCCGGTGGGCGCGGTCAGGGTGGCGTCCTGGAGATCCGCGCGGATCATCTCGGCCCGGGCCGTGGCCGCCTCGACGGCGGCCCGGGCGGCCTGGAGTTGAGCCCGCGCCGCGTTGACCTGCGCCGCGTCGGTCCGGGTCGCGGTCAGGTCCACGTCCACCTTCTGGTCCGGCACGAAGCCGCCCGCCGAGAGCTCCCTGGAGCGCTTCAATTCCTTGACCGAGAGGCTCAGCTGGCTCCCGCGCTGGGCCACCAGGGCCTCGGCCACGGCGATCTCGTTCCGGCGCTGGGCGATGGCCGCCTCGGCCTCGCGCAGATCGGCCTGCAGCACCTTGGTGTCCATCCTGGCCAGCACTTGGCCCTCGGCCACGTCGTCGCCCTCCTTGACCCGCACGGACACCAGGCGTCCGGCCAGCTTGGTGGAGACGCTCACCTCCGTGGCCTCGATGCGCCCGTTGCCCGAGGCGAAGGCCGCGGCCTGCACCGGCTTCCGGAAGGCGCGCCAGGCGAAGATTCCGCCGCCGATGCAAGCCAGGAGCAGGGCGGTGAGAAGCCATTTGTTCACCTGTTTGGACGGCATGCTGCCACTCCCGGAAAAAGGATTGCGGAATGCGGGCAAGGCAAAGGGACTCTGCTCTCTGGCCACCGGGCTCTTCAGCCAAACCCTGCGCACAGCTTCTGTGAATATTAAACTAAATAGTCTTGATTCATAACTTCGTCAACGAGGCCCTGGTGCCGCCTGCCCTGACAGGCGTACTGCCCCCCGGAGCGCAGCGCATTCAGTGTTTGACGCTGATTGCTGCATCCATCATTCAGCTTTCATGGTTGACCGCGGCGGAGCACGGCCCGTCCCAGAAAGAAGGTCGGCAAAGCGTGTGGAGGGGAAACGATGGCGAGGCGCTTATTCTTGTTGGCGGTCATGCTGGCTGCGCTGGCCGAATGCGCGGCGCGTCCGGAGCCGGAGCTACTGGCGCCGGTTGCCCCGCCAGCGCAGCTGTCGCGCCAAGTGCTCATCCACGTGGCCACCAACCGGGAGCCCGATGCCCAGCATCCCGGCAACTTCAACAATATCCACTCGCCCCGGCTGGCCTTTGCCCGCTACAACATCTCGATTCCACCGAATCACAAACCCACGGCCGTCGAGCGGTCCACGTCCAGGCAGGTGGACGCCGCCTCCAGCTTCGCCACGCTGGAGCTCACCCCGTTGTCCGGCGAGGTCTTTACCGACCAGTTTGCCGGAGGCGGCAACGCCACGGACGAGGCCGACGGGCACGTGCTGGTCTTCGTGCACGGCTACAACACGAAATTCTCCGAATCCGTGCTGCGCATGGCGCAGCTCCTGGCCGACAAATCCTTCTTCGGCCAGGCCATCCTCTTTGCTTGGCCTTCGGACGACCGCCTGCCGGGCTACGTGGCGGACAAGGACGCCGCGACTACTCCCGCGACCACCTGGCGCAGCTGTTGACCATGCTGGCCGGCAGCCCCCGCTCCATCGCTCCCGCCCGAGGTGGCAGAGCGGGAAAACAATGAATGGGTGAGGGGCTGGGCGAAGATCGACCCTCCACTCGGTGACGTAGATCTGCGCCCGTATGTCTTTGTCACCCGCGACAAACGTGTTTCGCTTGGCTGGCTCGTGGCGAGCAGCCACCTGGAGAGGCTGGTCGACGTGCTGATGGGGCCGCAAATGGCCGTCAGCGGGGCCGCGCAGGAGGTTGGAAAGCTCACCGGTCCCGATCAGGAAGAAGTGTTCGAAGCAATCAGGGGTCGCATCCTCCAGGAAGACAATTTCGGGACGAAGCCCAAAGGAGTCGATGGCCTTGTGCAGATGGTGAAAACGCACCCGGCGCTTCAGCGACGCCTCCTCACATTCATTCGTGAACTGCCGGCGGACAAATCCGGGGCCTGGGCAGCGTCCAGCTGGGGAAGTTGCTTCTCCGATCCCGGCATGGTTGCTGAATACCGCGCAATCCTAAAGGGATGGAGCGAGCTGGGCGACAACCAGACGCTTCAGAAATCTGCACAAGGGATTCTGAAAATCGAGGGGAGGACGTAAGCAATGGGAACGTCAAAATGCTATGGTGGGCCATCGAATGGCCTTGTGCCTCCCTTTGTCGATGACCCGCAGCCCCAACAGCCGCCCCTTGCGCCCCAAATTCCGCCAGAACTGCCGACCTTGCCCGGCGCGCCCGCCTTGCCGGCATCTCGCCCGCAACCGCCACAGGCTCCAGAGACGAATCCTCAAGCCCCGCCGCCACGCCCGGATGCCGCCGGCGCCGGCAATCTGCGAGGGCCTCGCAGTACCTTTTCACGCTTTTGCCGATCTGGCGACCGGAACACCCTCGGACGAGCTCTCTCAGGTTACGTTCGAAAGGGAACTGGCGGCGCACGAAACGCTGCCCATCGGATGTCGTCACCCCGAACAACCGCTGGGGCCATACTCCAGGTCATCCGGGATTTCGAACGTCACGGACCAGCGGAAACGCTGCGCCAACTCAACATTCCTGAGCTCATTGGGCGTCCCGCGGCGGATGTGTTTCTCGCGATTTTCGAGGTTCTCTGTCCTCCTGGTGGTACTGTTGACCAGTCCATCACACGCGAGGCCATGCAGGAGGCCATTGGAGATATGGCCGAGGCGGGCGTGGGGGGCTTTGACACCATCACCCCGGAGCAACTGAAGGATTTCTTCCTTGATTTCGTTGCACGGTCGATTGAGGGACGCGTCATGGCCGACATCGGCGGTCGAGCGATTTCATTCCCCGATGATGTCTCGGCGGTGGAGTATGCGCAAGAACAGCTCCATGACTTTGTCACCGGGGCAACGAGGGGGCAACTGTCGGGACGCCTCGACTCCCTTGATCGGCTGTCGGACCGAGACATAGCGGCCGTCGTTGATGAAATCTATGAGGTGGCGTTCGAACTTGTCGCCGCCGCTGGGGAGGCGCAGGCATGAGACACCATAACATCATTGTTCGGCTCGGGGCAGGCGATACGGAAACAGTTGAGCTGCCAAATGCGGCCATGCACACGACGGAGATTCAGTTCCTCGATGACTCGGGCCTGCGTTTTGGGCTGGGTCAGGTGTTGAGCCAACTCCGGGAGATTGGATTACGGCCTTCCGAGACATCCGTGGATCTCGCGTTGCTTGCTGCCGCCATCACCGCCGCTGACACTCGCATCTCTCGGTCGGCAGATGCGCAGGATGCGTGGACGAGAGAAATCGATCTCCATGTGCCAGTCCAGGCCCCAGACCGATGGATTGCGTTGGCCCCGCTCATAGCCAACATGCTTAAGTTTCTGACAGGGGATCAGTGGAGCGTCCACTTTCGCCCACGCCCATCTGGGATCGGCACACTGGCCACCGCCCCAAGCGTACTCCCCTTGGCAAACCCGACCTCGGTCTGCCTCTTCTCGGGAGGACTCGACAGCTTCATAGGCGCAATCGACCTCCTTGCCGAAAGACAAACCCCAATTCTGGTGAGCCACTACGGGGACAATCTTACTCCTGGATACCAGGAGCATTGTGCACACGTCTTGAGGCAGCACCACCCCAGTAAAACATTGCACCACATCCAAGCCAGGGTCACATTTCCAGCCAACACCGTTGAGGCCGGTGCTGTTGAAAATACTCTACGCGGTCGCTCGTTTCTCTTCTTCGCGCTCGCCTCGCTGACTGCCGATGCCGTCGGCGGCGACATGACCGTATACGTACCCGAGAATGGCCTGATTTCCCTCAACGTGCCGCTTGACCCTTTGCGGCTTGGCGCCCTCAGCACCCGCACGACCCACCCCTATTACATGGCCAGGTTCGGCGAGCTTCTGTATGGGCTTGGCCTCCAGGTTCGCCTTGAGAACCCATATGCTTTTCTCACCAAGGGCCAAATGGCCAGGGCCTGTGCCGACCTTCCGTTCCTTCAAAGAGAAGCCCGGCACACCATGCCCTGCTCATCGCCAGGTAGCCGCAGGTACGATCCAGACCCTGAACAGCGCGCCCCCAAGCACTGCGGTCGCTGTGTGCCTTGCCTGATCCGGCGTGCTGCCATCCTTGAAGCCTGGGGAACTGACGACACTCCCTATCGCATTTCCGACTTGCGGGGGCAAACGCTCAACAGTAAAAAAGCCGAAGGGGAACATATACGCTCCTTCCAGCTCATGTTGTCCAGGCTCTCTCGGAAACCTGGGCGGGCTCGTCTTGACATTCATCGGCCAGGTCCTTTGACGGATCACCCTGACAGACTCGATGCCTACGAAGCCGTCTACGTCGCAGGAATGCAGGAGGTTGGCCGACTGCTAGAAGGTGTGGTAGCGAGACCTCTGTGAACGAACGAACCCTCCAGAAGCCTCACTGGGTTGATTTCCACTGCCACCTCGACCTTTATCGAGACCACGTGGAATTAATTGCAGAATGTGACCAGGAGCGAGTGGCCACGCTTGCTGTCACGACAACGCCGAAGGCGTGGCCTCGGAACCGCGAACTGGCAGCAAACGCCACTCACGTTCGTGTAGCGTTGGGGCTTCACCCGCAACTCGTCGCCGAGCGCGCAAGCGAGGTGGGTCTGTTTGAGCATTACCTGGCAGATGCTCGATACGTGGGTGAGATCGGACTTGATGCTGGCCCGCGATTCTACCGGAGCTTGCCCGACCAAGAACGTGTATTCGAGAGAATCCTCTGCGCCTGTGCGGAACAGGGGGGAAAGATTCTTTCCGTGCATAACATCCGAGCTGTCGGGAAGGTGCTCGGCCACATCGAACGCGCGCTGCCAGCAAGCAGGGGGCGGGTTGTCCTGCACTGGTTCACTGGCACTGCAGCAGAGGCCAGACGAGCCGTTGCCCTGGGGTGCTATTTCTCGATCAACAAGGAAATGCTCAACTCCCCAAAGCACCGTCAACTCATCGCCGAGCTGCCAGAGGACCGGCTTCTCACCGAGACTGATGGTCCATTCGTTCTCATTCAAGGAAAGCCAATCCGCCCGCGCGAAGTCGCCGACACCGTTTCGCAGCTTGCCGCCCTTCGAGCAATCCCGATGGAGGGAATGAGGAGGGCCATCCTTGACAACCTCCGTGCGGTAGTCAGCAGCAACGTTAGTTGAGGTCGCGGCGTAGTGGAACCTACCTGTTCAAGGAGAACTGCAGTGTGCTTCGGTTTACGACTGCCGAGTTCAAGGACTTAAGACCCACATGGTTCTGAAAATGGCATGAAGAACACCCCTGGCGCCCCACGATGAGCCGCTCGGAGTGGTCGCAAAATTTGTGAGCTCAATAATATTTCTTCACCCTAAAATTACAGACTTTTTATTAAATCCTCTGAGCGGGGTGCAGGGGGCAGCGCCCCCTGAATTCTCCAGGCGATGCCGACGTGGGCAGGGATATGCCTCCTCCGCCCCCTGGCCTCCAATTGCAGCGCCTAGTCCAAGCCCAGGGCGCGCCACAATTGCGGGGCCATGGCGCGCAGGCTGAAGCGCTGCACCACGCTGGCGCGCGCGTTCAGGGCCATGCGCTCCAGCGCGTCGCGGTCCGTGGCCAGGGAAAGAATGTGCGTGGCCCAGTCCGAGGGCTGGCGCACCAGCAGTCCGTCGTGCCCGTGGGTAAGAATCTGCGTGTTGAAGCCCACGGCCGAGGCCACGGGCACGGCCCCTACGGCCATGTACTGTAGTATCTTGAAGCCGCACTTGCCGCGCGTGTATTCGTCGTCGGTCAGGGGCATCAGCCCGGCCTCGAAACCGCGCAGTTGGTCGGCCTCGCGCTCGGCGTTCCAGCGTTCGAAGGCCACCATCTCGTGCAGTTCGCCGGTGTAGGGCTCGTCGGAAACAACCCGCAGGTCCAGGCGGTCCTTGTACGGGGCCAATTGGCGCAGCACCTCCGGCAGAAAGAAAAGATTCCCGAAAGTGCCCATCCAGCCCACGCGGAAGCGGCCCACGCCTAGGGCGTCGGGCGGAGGCGGGGTGTAGGCGTCGGTATCCAGCAGGGTGGGCAGCACAAAAACGTTTTTCTGGTGCTCGCGCACATGCCCGGCCAGGTAGTCGTTGCCTGCTATGACCAGATCGACCTTGGCGCAGGTATGGGCGAAGCGGACCTTTATCAGGGCGGCCTTGGCCTCGCTGCCGGGCCGGTCCAGCTCCGCCGGGTGCAGCGTCCAGAGGGCGTCGTCCACATCGTACACCAATTTTTGGCATGCTTTGCGGATGAGTTTGAGCTCCCAGGGCGCAAAGAGTTTTTTTTGGATGACGATGACGCGCGACCGGGGCAGGGTGAGCAGGAAGGCCAGGCGCTGGTGCAGGGCCTTGGGCACGCGCCGCCAGTCGGCCACAAGCCCGCGCGCGCGGCCCAGGCGGACAAAGGGCAGCACGCGGAAGCGCACGCTGGGCTGAATTTCCCCTGAGGGGGTAAGATAGAGCAGGTCGAGGGTCATGGGCGTCCCCCTTTCTGGCGGATGATGTCGTCCACCATCTGGATGTAGGGCAGCAGGCCGCAGGGCCGGTCATCGGGCCAGATGAAGGCCGGGCGGTCTGTTTCATTCGCCGCCAGCCGGATGAGCCGGGCCAGGGTCTCGGCGTCGCCGGGATCGGGCAGCACCAGGCGCGGGTCCACAAAGACCGCGCTGCCGTTGCGCGCGCTGGATATGGCGGGCAGGCCGCAGGCCAGGGCCTCCAGCACGGCGTTGGAGCAGGCGTCGTAGTAGGTGGGCAGGGCGAAAACATCCGCCGCGCCGTAGAAGGCGGGCATGTCTTCTACGCGGCCCGCGAAGCGCACGCGCCCCGCCACGCCCAGACGTTGCGCCAGGTTTATCCAGGCGTCCGGGTGGCGGCCCCCGGCCACGGCCAGGCAAAAGTTCTGCGGCAGGCGCGCCAGGGCGTGGATGAGCGTGCCCACGCCCTTGAGGGCGAAATTGGTGCCTGCGGTGCAGATGAGCACCTGGGAGTCCTCCAGGCCGTGGGCGGCGCGCAGCTCGGCCCGGCGTTCCGGGCAGGGCGGGGCGAAGCGCGAGAGATCGGGCCGGTTGTACACCACCTCCACCCGCGCGGGGTCCAGGGCGGGGTGGGCCTGCAGCAGCCAGTCGCGCACCAGGTGCGACACGCAGACCACGCGCTGGGCCGGGTTGGCCGGGGTGTCGAACTGCCTGCCTTCCATCCAGCGGATGACGGCGGCCGAGGGCGACAGGGCGCGCCCCAGGCGCTTGAGCAGCCGGGCAGCGCCCTCGCCGTGGGCGGGCAGCGTGAGGCGGTTGAAGATGTCCTGGGGGCCGCCGCCCACGCGCAAAATATCTTGCCGCCATGTGCGCGAAAGGCCGATGACCACGTCGTAGCGCTCGCGGAGCAGGCGTTTTTCCACGGCATGGGCGAACCAAAGGTTCTTCACGGCCCGGCCCAGGGGCGGGCGGCCCAGCTCGATGGCGGCAACGCCCCGGGGCAGGGGGCCTTCGGCCNNCGCATGCCCGCAGGAGGCCAGGGCTTCGGCCAGGCGCCAGCCAAAGCCCTCGGCCCCGCCGTATTGGCCCAGGCGGGGCATGGAAAGGGCGATTCGCACGGGCGTGCCGGGTTGGGTCATCGGGGCTCCACAGAATTTGTTTCGCGGGCAGTCTTGAACGAAATCCCCGCCTTTGACAAGACGCAGGGGCTTTGGCATAGCCTTTGCGGCGGGCGGAGAAACCTCCGCGCGACCTTCAGGAGGCCCCCCATGTTTCCTGCCTTGCCCCAGGACTTAAGCCTGCAGCTTTTGTTGAACCAGCAGTGGCGCAACGCCGCGCTGGATTTGCTGCTGCCTTTGTTTTCTTTGCGCGCGCCGCTGTTTGTGCTCTTGGCGGGCCTGCTGGTGTGGCGCTCGGCCCTGCGCGGCAAGGGGCAGGCGGCGTATTTTCTCCTCCTTGTGCTGGCCATGGGCGCAACCGATTTGACCTGCAACGCGGTGAAGCACGCCGTGGGCCGGGTGCGGCCGCAGCACGCCGTGGCGGGCTGCTATTATCAGGAATCCGGCCAGTGGGTGCGCACCCCGGTCGATTACGTGGCGGACCGCGCGCGCGGCAGTTCGTTCCCCTCGGCCCACGCGGCCAACTCCATGGCGCTGGCCGTGCTGGCCATGTGCCTGTGGCCGCGCCTGCGGCGCGGGCTGTGGGCCTTGCCGCTGCTGGTGGGCTGGTCGCGCGTGTATCTGGGCAAGCATTATCCCCTGGACATTCTGGGCGGCTGGCTTTTGGGCGCGTTGCTCGGCTGGTGTTTCTGGCTGGCCTGGAAGCGCTTGGCCCCGCGCCTCAAAATGGCCGTGCTGCCCGACGAACTCTACCGCCCCTATTTGTCTCCGCCCTGCGGCCGCTAGGGCTTCGCGCCGCCGCCGGAGCCCTTGGCCGTGTGCGGTGTCGGCTGCGGCGCGTCGCCGTTTTCCTCGTCATCTCCCAGTTCGTCATCTTCCACCGGCACCGCGCCCTTGCGTTTGTACGCCCGGTACACGGAAACCCCAAGCCAGGTAGACGCCGCCAGCAGCAGCACGGAAAGCCCCAGGGACAGCGCCTTGCCGAGGTCGGTCTGGGCGTTCACCCCGGCCCCGAAGATTGCGAACACGAGGTTCTGCGGCAAATAGCCCGCTGCGGAGCCCAGGATGAAGGCCGAAGCCGGGATGCTGGTGACGCCTGCGGCCACGCTGGTGAGCATGTTGTGCCCCACGGGAAAGAGGCGGATGGCCAGGGCGGAGCGCAAGGGCGAGGCGTGCAGAAAGGCGTCGAGCCGCTCCACGCGCCTGCCGAAGCGCGAGAGCACGAAGTCGCGCCCCAGGGTGCGCGCGAGGCCGAAGTCCAGGGCGCAGCCCAGGGCCGTGCCCATGGTGGCCAGCAGCGAGCCCCAGAGCCAGCCGAAGGCATAGCCGCCGAGGAAGGCGGTCAACTGCCGGGGCACGCCCATGCTCGTCACCAGCCCGGTAAGCCCCAGGAAGAACAGCACGCCGCCCACGCCCTGGCCCTCCACGTGGGCCAGCACCCATTGGCGGTCGGCCAGGTGTTGCTCCAGGCCCAGGGTGCGCGCCAGGGCCACAAGCCCGCCGAACACGGCCAGCATGACCAGCCCCTTGAGCACCGGCCGCGCGCCTGCGGTTTTATTGCCCACTTTCGCCCCGTTTGGCGGCCTTTTTGGCCTCGCGTTCCGCCGCGCGGCGCTCCGCGCGGGTGCCGGAAATCTGGCCGGGCGCGCTCTGCGTTCCGCGCGTGCTCATGATGAGGCAGTAGCCGATGAACAGGGCCAGGCCCTGGGCCACGCCCATGAGCAAATCGAGCTTGAGCCAAGCGTACCACACGCCCGCCGCCGCGCCCACAACCAGCGGGATGAAGGGCCAGCGCGGGCGGCGGCTGGAAAGCTGCGGCAGGCCGAAGATCCCGCGCCAGAGCACGGCCAAAAAGGCCACGAACTGCAAGGCCACGGACAGGGCCAAGAGCTGGGTGGACAGCGGGACGGACACGAAACCGGACATGGGGGCTAGGGACATGGCGGACTCCTTGGAGGGGGGCTAGAAGCGGCCTCTGGACTCGGCCTTGCGGGCCTCGTCGTGGCGGCCCTGCAGGGTAAGCGCCTTGACCAGCGCATCCCAGAATTCCTGGCGCTCGGGCATCAGCGCGGCGCTTTGGCGGGCCAGCACCTCGGCGATCTGCGGGTCCTCCCCGGCGTCCAGGTACAGCTTGGCCAGCATGTGCAGGGCGAAGGCATCGTTGTGATTGGCGCTGATGGCCAGGTGCAGGTGCTCGCGGGCGCGGTCGGCCTGGCCCTTGGACAGGGCCACGCGCGCCAGGGGGCGCAGGGCCGTGGCCTCGCCGCCGGGCGCTTCCAGGGCGCGCTGGTACAGCGTCTCGGCCTGGTCCAGGTCGCCTGCGGCCTCCGCCAGGGAGCCCAACCGCAGCAGGCTGAAGCTGTGGGCGGGGTCCAGCTCCAGGCAGCGCGCGTAGGCTTGGCGGGCCAGACCTTCCTCGCCCAGGCGCTGGCAGGCCCAGCCGAGATTGTAGTGGGCCATCACGTCCGTGGGTTCTGCGGCCACCACCAGCTCGAACTCCCGGCGGGCCAAGTCGGCCTTGCCCAGCTGCGCGTAGCAGATGCCGAGGGAGTTGCGGGCCAGCAGGTTGGTGGAATCGGCCAAGAGCGAAAGCTTGAACTCCTCCACGGCGGCGTACAGGTCGCCCTCCACAAAGAGCCTGTCTCCGGCCACGTTGAGGGAAACGGAGTCGAAGCGGGCCACGCGCGGCGCGGGCAGCAGCAGGGCATGCTCCAGGGCCTTGCGCGCGCACTCCAGGGCATCGGCCTTGGCGAAGTTAAGAAAGGGGTGGCAAAAGAGCCCCACGGCCAGATCCAGGCCGTGCTCCGCCGCAGCCTGGGCGCAAAGCTCCTCGGCCCAGGCCAGGGCGCTTGGCCCCAGGTTGCCGGGCAGAAAGAACACCAGCCCGCCCAGGCCGAAGCGGCCGCCCGCCGCGCGCGCGGGCTTTTGGCCGGCGTTGTCGCCCGCGCTGGCCGGGCCGGTCTGTCCTGCGGCCTGGCAGGCGGTTTGGGCCGCCGCCGGGGCCAAAAGATGCTGTTCCGCCAGGGCGGCCACCTGGGCCACGGCTGCGTCCAGGCGTTTCACCGTGCCGCCGCGCCGGTCCAGGCCGTCGCGGCCAAGGTCCTTGGCCGGTTCTTTGCCGATGTCCCGTCCTGCGTCGGTGGCGTGATCTCTGGCCGGGCCTTCGCCGCCGGGCATGATGACCCGGCAGAGCACCACGGTGAAGGCGTCCGTCCGGCTGCGCACGCGGCCAAAAAAGGACAAGAAGTCGCGGTAGCCGTACAGGCCGGTGAGCATGTCGCGCTGGGCCACGCCGGGGCCGCCCGCGTCCTCCACGGGCTGCGCGGCGAAGAGGCTGTCGCGCTCCTGGATGAGCGTCAGGCGGTCGCCGGGCTCCGGGGCCCAGGCCGGGTCGCCCGCGTGCAGCACCTCGGCGAAGGCGATGTCCTCCTGCACCTCGGTGAGCACGATCTCGCCCTTGTAGAGCGCCGGGGAGCGGCCCAGCAGGCGCTCGTCGCCGGAGAGCCGGGCCTCGATGGTGCGCTCCTGGAACTTGGGCGACCACACAAGATAGCGCAGGCCCTCTTGCGCGCCCACGCCCCGGCCCAGCGTCACCGAGAGCCGCTGCATGGGCAGAATCTCCAGAATGCGGCCGCCCGTGCGGGCGATGTCCTGAAAGCCGAACACGCGGTCGCGGCCATGGTCCTTGCTGGTGCCCACGGCCTTTTGCGCCGCGCGCATGAGGATGCGCGCCGCCTCGGCCGGGCTGCGCTCCAGCTGCGCCCCGCGCAGGCACTGGGGATAGTTGGCGTAGCCCAGGCTGGCCGAAACGCTCACCAGATCGCCGGTGACCTCGTCCTGGAAGGACAGCGCGCCGATGGCCTGGCGCACCTGCTCCGCCAGCTGGAAGGCCCCCTTGGCGCTGGCGTCGGGCATCAGCAGGGCGAAGGTGTCGTTGTGGATGCGCGCGGCGGTGACATGGCGCGGGCAGGTGCTGGCGATGAGCCCGCCCACCTTGGCGACCATTTCATCGCCCAGCTGGTAGCCGTAGCGCTCGTTTATCCACTGGAAATTGTCCAGGTCGAGCAGAATGACGCCAAGCGCCGCGCTGAAGCACTGCACGTCGGGGTCGGTGCGGCCGCCGGTGGTGGCCTCCAGGCAGTGGCGGATGAGGGCGATTTCCCGCGCCAGGGCCTTGTGGAAGTGCTCCCGGCTGGAAAGCCCGGTCAGGGCGTCGGTTACGGAGCGCTTGTACAGCAGCATCTGCTCCAGCACTTTTTCCGCCATGGCCAGGTAGACCGGGGGCATGGCCTTGGGGGCCTTGAGCCGCACCCCGCGCGCCACGAACACGCCAAGGGCGCGGCCGCACAGCATCAGCGGCAGCACAAGCTCGCGGCTGTCTGCGTCGTAGCGCAGCTCCGGTGGCTGGCCGCCCTCCCGCGGGAAAAACAGGCTGTAGGAGGTGAAGGGCAGGAAGGCGCGGATGGCGTCCTTCAGGCTGTGTTCCAGGTCGATGAGGTCCTGGCGGGTGAGCCGGACGCTTTCGTCGGCCAGGATTTCGGTGAGGATGTCGGCGGCGGGTCGCATGAACGGCGTTCTATCCTGCCAGCATCCACAGCACAAGGGCCAAGGTTCCGGGCCGGGAAAAAACTATGGACAGGCACAGGCAATCGTGCCATGTCTGCACTCCAAAAAACACACCCTCCGGGAACTGCCGATGGACCTTCTTTCTTCCCCCGCAGCCTTACGCACGCAATGCCGCCAGTGGCGCAAGCAGGGACTTTCCATAGCCCTGGTGCCCACCATGGGCTTTTTGCACGCAGGCCACATGAGCCTCATCGATTACGCCCGCACCCGCGCGGACAAGCTCGTGGTCAGCGTGTTTGTGAACCCCACCCAGTTCGGCCCGAACGAAGACCTGGACCGCTACCCGCGCGACCTGCCCCACGACCTGGAGCTGGCCGCCCAGCACGGGGCCGATGCCGTGTTCGCGCCCGAGCCGGGCGCCATGTACCAGCCGGACCACGCCACCTGGGTGGAGGTGCCGGAGCTGGCGGCGGGCCTGTGCGGGGCCTCGCGGCCCATCCACTTCCGGGGCGTGTGCACCGTTGTGCTCAAGCTCTTGAACCTGGTGCAGCCCGAGGTGGCCGTGTTCGGCCAGAAGGACTGGCAGCAGCTGGCCA
>DIVX01000023.1:3185-3460 GCA_002422505.1 Desulfovibrio sp. UBA6121 | reverse complement strand
GACCATCAACAAGCTCATCCGCACCAGCCGCTACCTGGTGCAGGAGCTTGGCCGCGACCCCTCGCCGGAAGAAATAGCCGAGCGCATGGACTACCCCGTGGAGAAGGTCAAGAAGGTGCTCAAGATCGCCAAGGAGCCCATCAGCCTTGAAACGCCCATCGGCGACGAGGAAGATTCCAACCTGGGCGATTTCATTGAGGACAAGAAGGCCACGGCCCCGGCGGAAGAAGTGGTGAGCACCAAGCTCTCCGAGCAGATCGCCAAGGTGCTGGCCG
>DIVX01000023.1:0-3160 GCA_002422505.1 Desulfovibrio sp. UBA6121 | reverse complement strand
CCTGCGCAAGCTGCGCCTCCCGGTGCGCAGCTCGGTGCTGCGGTCCTACTTCGAAAGCTAAACGCACGCCCTTCTCAGGCGGGGAGGGTGGAAACGCCTTCCCCGCCGTGTCTTTTCCTCCCCGGAGCCCCTGTGAACATCCTGGTTCTGACCCTGTTCAGCCTGCCCTTTCTCGCCTTCATCATCGACCTGCTTCTGGGCGATCCGCGCTGGTTGCCGCATCCGGTGCGGCTCATTGGTCGCGTGCTCGACTGGCTGGAGCCTGCGGCGCGGCGCAGCGGTCTGCCCCTGCATATGGCCGGGCTCTTGTGCGTTCTGCTTCTGGCGGGCGGGGCTTACGCGTTTGTTGATTTCCTCTGCGGGCTCAAGTACTTCGGCATGATTCTGCTGGTGTATTTCGCCTATGCCGGGCTGGCGCTAGGGGAGCTGCTCGATAGCGCGCGCGACGCCCTGGAGCTTATTGAGGACGAGACCGCGCTGGCCGAGGCGCGGGAGGCCGTTGGCCTGCTGGTGAGCCGCAGCACGGCGGACATGGATGCCCCGGAGCTGCGCAAGACCCTGGCCGAAACCGTGAGCGAAAATTTCTGCGATGCCTTCGTCGCCCCCATGTTCTACCTTGTGCTGGGCGGCCCGGCGCTCTTGTGGGCGTACAAGGCCGTCAGCACCATGGATTCCATGTGGGGCTATAAAACGGAGCGCTTCCGCGCTTTGGGCTGGGCTGCCGCACGGGCCGACGACGTGCTGGCCTATGTTCCGGCGCGGCTTTCCGCGTTTTTGCTGCTGCTGGCGGGGGCCGGGCTGGGCCTGGGCTGGCGGCAGGCCCTTGCGCAGGTGCGCGCCGATGCCGCCCGCATGGAGAGCCCCAACGCAGGCTGGCCCATGGCCGCCAGCGCCTGGCTGGTGCAGGGGGCCATGGGAGGCCCGGCCACCTACTTCGGCGAGGTCAAAATCAAGCCATTGCTTGGGCCGGAAGGGCAGCTTTGGACTCTAGAGAAAATCAAGAAATTATTAAGACTCGTTCTCCTCTCGGGGTTTGCGGGCGTGCTTCTGTTGCAGCTCGTCAAGGTGGCCTGGGTGCGCTGGGCGCCGTTCCTGGGCGTGTAGCACGGGGGGAGCGGGGCGGCTCCGGGCTGTTTCACACCTGTTTCACACGTTTGCTTCCTGCGCTGCGGGCGCAAAAAAAGGCCGATGGGGTGGCAAACCCATCGGCCTTTCGCTTGCGAGTGCGTTGAACGGGGGCTTAGCCCAGTTCGACGTTGCGATCGTAGGCCTCGCGCACGGCGTCCACAATGGTGCCGCGCATGGCCATGCGGTCAAAGTGCATGGTGGCTCGGATGGTGGAGCCTGCGGGGCTGGTGACCATTTCGCGCAGCTCCGCCAGGTGCATTCCGCCTTCCTCGGCCAGCTTGGCCGAGCCGCTGAACAGCGCCTTGACGATCTCCGTGGACTGGCCGCGCGGCAGGCCCAGGTTCACCCCGGCCTCCACGATGGCGTCCATGACGTAGAACACGTAGGCCGGGCCGCAGCCCGCCACGCTGGTAAAGGCGTCGAACAGCTTCTCCGGCAGCTCGTGCACCTGTCCCAGGGGGGCGATGACCTTGCGCACAAAGTCGCGGCGCTCGTCGTCCAGACTGGCGTCGTCGAAGCACAGGGCGAACACGCCCGCTCCCACCAGCACCGGGGTGTTGGGCATGATGCGCACCACCGGGCAGCGCGCGCCGGAAAGCTCCTTGAGCCGCGCCTGGGTCACGCCTGCGGCGATGGAGAGCAGGCAATGTCCAGCGGTGAGCAGCGGAGCGATTTCCTCAACAACAGACGCCAGGTGCTGCGGCTTGACGGCAAGCAGCACGTAGCGGCAGTTTTTCACCAGGTCCGCGGGGGAGGCCTCCACCTTGAGCCCAGTCTCCTGGGCCAGCTTGGCCAGCCTGTCCGCGTTCAGATCGCAGCCATGGACCTCGATTTTATGGGCGGCCAATCCCTTGATGATGGCCGTGCCCATATTCCCGACTCCGATGAAGCCGACGCTCTGTTTCATGGCCTTAGCCCACCAGTTCCAGGGAGCTGAAGAAGTAGGACACTTCGACCTTGGCGGTTTCGGGCGCGTCGGAGCCGTGGCAGGCATTGGCCTCGATGCTCTTGCCGAAATTCTTGCGGATGGTGCCCTCGGCGGCCTTGGTCGGGTCGGTGGCGCCCATCAGGTCGCGGTAGCGGGCGATGGCGTCATCGCCTTCGAGGCAGGAAACCACCACCGGGCCGGAGATCATGTATTCCACGAGATCCTTGAAGAAGGGGCGGGCGCTGTGCACGGCGTAGAAGCCTTCGGCCTGTTCGCGGGTCAGCTGGATCATCTTCATGGCCTTCACGGTCAGGCCGGCGTCGAGGATCATCTGCAGGATGGCGCCGGTCTGCTTGGCGGCAACGGCGTCGGGCTTGATGATGGAGAAGGTGCGCTGGGTCATTGGTATGTCCTCCGAGGGAATAGGTGAAGTAAGCGGCCAGGTGCGCCGCTTCTGTTCGTGTGCTGGGGAAATGCACCGAGGGGGCGTGCGAAGTCAAGGCCTTTCAAGAAAAGAGGCCGCGCAGGGCGGCCTTGGAAGTGTTGCGAGAGCAAGGTGGAAGCTAGAAATGCAGCTGCTCGTCCTTGATGATCTTGAAGCTTTTGTTGCCCTTTACGCGGCCGGGGATGCCGTAGAACTTGCGCACGCCCTCAATCTCCACCTCCAGCAGGTCCTCGGCGTCGGTATCAAGCAACATGATGTCGCCCACGTCGAGATTCAAAAGCTGGCGGCCAGTGATGCGTGTTTTGCCCAGGCGCACCAGGAACTCCACCGGAGTTTCGAAAAGCCGCTCCTTGAAGCGGTTGATCCACACATGGTCCACTTCCAGGCGTTCGGACTGGAACGAGGCGTGCAATTTGGAGCGTATGGGCTCCATGGTGGCGTAAGGCAGGCAGCAGATGAGCGAGCCGATGGCGTTCTCCAACTCCACCTCGAAGGTGATGACGATGACCACGTCGCTTGGGGGCACAATGGCGGCGAACTGCGGGTTGACCTCCGAGCGCACCACTTCGATGTGCACCTCGTGCACCGGCTTCCAGGATTCCTCCATGTTGGCCAGGGCCACCTTGACCACCTTGTCCACGATGGCCTGCTCGATGGGC
>DIVX01000115.1:8090-8800 GCA_002422505.1 Desulfovibrio sp. UBA6121 | reverse complement strand
TCATCGCCGCCTACCACAAGGACAAAGGCAACAAGAAGACCAAGATCATCTGCCCGGACTCCGCCCACGGCACCAACCCGGCCAGCGCCACCATCGCGGGCTATGAGGTGGTGAACCTGCCCTCCAAGGACGGCATTGTTGACCCCGACGAGCTGGCCAAGGTGCTGGACGATTCCGTGGCGGGCATGATGATGACCTGCCCCAATACCTTGGGCCTGTTCGAAAAGAACCTGCCCAAAATCGTCGAAATGCTGCGCAGCGTGGACGCCCTGCTTTACTACGACGGCGCGAACCTGAACGCCATCATGGGCAAAATGCGCGTGGGCGACGCGGGGTTTGACGTGGTGCACCTAAACCTGCACAAAACCTTCGCCACGCCCCACGGCGGCGGCGGCCCGGGCGCTGGCCCGGTGGGCGTCAGCGAGCGTCTGGTGCCCTACCTGCCCATCTCCCGCGTGGAGAAGCTGGAGGACGGTCAGTTCTTCCTGAACTACGACTTCCCCAAGAGCATCGGCTACGTGGCCCCGTTTTACGGCAACTTCGGCGTGGTGCTCAAGGCTTACGCCTACATGCTGCGCCTGGGGGGCGAGGGCCTGACCCGCGCCACGGAGAACGCCGTGCTTGCGGCCAACTACCTGCGCAAGCGCCTGGATAGCCACCTGGACGTGCCCTTTGACCGCGTGTGCATGCACGAGTTCGTGGCCTCGGCC
>DIVX01000115.1:0-8058 GCA_002422505.1 Desulfovibrio sp. UBA6121 | reverse complement strand
CCATCTACTTCCCGCTCATCGTCAAAGAGGCGCTCATGTTCGAGCCCACCGAGACCGAGAGCCTGGACACCCTGGACCAGTTCGCGGACGATCTCATCGCCATTCTTGCCGAATGCGAGAAGGACCCGGCCTACGCCACCGGCGCGCCGCGCACCCTGCCGGTGACGCGCCTGGACGAGACCCGCGCCGCCCGCAACATGGAACTGACCGACGATCTGTAACCCTCAAAGAGGCTTATGACGACGACATACGATCTCGTGGTCCTGGGCGGCGGTCCCGGCGGCTTTGACGCCGCAGTGGAGGCCGCCGCCTCCGGCCTGAAGACAGCGCTTGTGGAGGCCGCCGACCTCGGCGGCTCCTGCCTGAACCATGGCTGCATCCCCACCAAGCTTTGGCTGGGGGCCACCAGCGTCATCGAGGAACTGGCCGCCCAGTCCAAGGTGCGCGTGGCCACGGGCCAGGTCACGGTGGACTTCGCCGCCCTGCAGAGCCGGAAGGACCGGCACATCGCCGCCACGCGCAAGGCCATGGCCCAGCGCCTGGCCCAGCTGGGCGTTGCGCTGCTGCCGGGCCGGGGGCGCATCGCCGGGCCCAAAAGCCTGGAGGTTGTTGGCGCAGAAGGCAGCACTACGCTCACCTTCCGCACGCTGCTGGTGGCCACGGGTTCGCGCCCGGCGGCCTTTCCGGGCCTGACGCCCGACGGCGCGCGCGTGGTGGATTCCACCGGCTTTCTGGCCCTGCCCGCCATGCCGAAGAGCCTCATCGTGGTGGGCGGCGGCTTCATCGGGCTGGAAATGGCCCAGGCCGCGCACCGCCTGGGCGCGCACATCACCATTGTGGACGCCCTGCCCCGGCTTGCCGGGCTGGAAGACCCGGAGGTGAGCAAGGCGCTGGAGACCGTGTTCAAGCGCCAGGGCTGGGACATCCGCCTGGGCGTGAAGGTTACTTCCGTGGTGACGCAGGGCGAAAGCGCCGTGCTGACCCTGCAGACAAGCGCGGAAGCCGCCGGGGAAGAGCTGCTGGCCGAGTGCGCCCTGGTGGCCGTGGGCAGAAGGCCCAACAGCGCGGACCTGGGGCTGGAGTCCCTGGGGGTCGAGCTCTCCGGTCCGGGCTACATCAAGACCGACGCCACGCTTTTGGCCGCGCCGGACGTGTACGCCGTGGGCGACGTGAACGGCCGCATGCTGCTGGCCCACGCCGCCAGCCACCAGGCCCACTACGTGGTGCAGCGCCTGCTGGACAAGGCCAAGGGAGCCTACGACTCCGGCCCGGTGCCAAGCATTCTTTACGGCAGCCCCGAAGTGCTGCGCGTGGGCCTGATGGCCGAGGAAGCCAAAGCCGACGGCGAGGCCGTGCTCGTCAGCCGCGCGCAGCTCATCGCCAACCCCATCGCCCAGGCCCATGCCTCCACGCAGGGTTTTGTGAAGTGCGTGTGGCGGCAGGGGCGCGTGGCGGGCATTACCGCCGTCGGGGCAGACGTTTCGCGCATGGCGGTGGCGGCTTCGCTCATCGTGCGCGCGGGCTGGACGCGTGAGGAGGCGGCGGGCTTCATGTTCCCGCACCCCACCCTCGACGAATCGCTGAAGGCGGCGCTTCTGGCCGACAAGGAAGCCGCGTAAGGCGGCCGGGGAAAGAATCCGCCGCGGCGTACGCGGCAAGACGAAGAAGCGACGCCGCCTCAAAGCGGAATCAAGAAAACGCCGCCGCGATGACGGCGCAAAGGATACACGCCCATGCCCCCAAAGAAGACCGACGCCGCACCCAAGGCCGCACCCAAGGCCGCGCCCAAGGCCGCGCCCAAGGCCGAAGCCAAGGGCAAGAAAGCCCCGGCCCTGGTGGCCACGCCCATAGCCGCGCAGCCGGAGTTCGACCTGTTCACCTACTGCGAGCTCTCCGGCGAGACGCGCCTGGAGAACGACCTGCTGGAGGAGCTGGAGCCGCGCTTCGACGACTGGCAGCGGCATTTGAAAGCCTACCGACTTTCCACCGGCGGCGAGAAGGACCCCGGCTATGTTCTGCTCTGGCTGGAAAAGCCCGTAGAGGACGAGATCGAGGGCATCTGGCAGGATTCGCCCTCGGCGGGCATGGCCTTCCACAACTTGGCCATCCACATGGTCATGAGCGCCGTGCAGAACATCGTGCCCGAGCTGGCCGACCGGGGCTGCGCGCCCCTGCCCAAGCCGGACAAGGCCGTACTGGCCGCCTTCAAAAAGTTCGGGCTGGAGTGGAACAAGGAGGGCACGGTGAGCCGCCAGTTCGCGGTGTTCACCAACATGCCCGCCCTGGCCACCTGCGGCACGTGCATGCTCAAAGCCAAGTGCGAAAGCCCGGCCAAGGACTAGCCCGCGCGAACCGACACCGCTTTCCAAAGCAAAGGGGCGCTCCACCGGTCATCGGCGGGGCGCCCCTTTTGCGTGCGCGCAAGGCGGCAGGGCTACAAAAAGGCCACGTGGCCCAGGGGCGTCTTCTCCGCAAAGAAGGCCTCCAGGGCGGCGCGCTCGCCGGTGCGGATGCGCAGCTCGCTCACGGGCAGGGGCTCTTGCACCCCGGCGTACAGCTTCAGCGAGCGGTCGACGAAGTCCGCAGGCAGGAAGGCCGCCTGCACTTCGTAATCGCGCCCGCCCCAGCTCACAGTAAGGGGAATGATGTGAGTGCTCAAGGGCTTGCAGAACACCAGGTTGCCGGTGTGCACCAGGGTTTCCAGCACGGCCTGCGGGAAGGAAATGGCCCAGCGCGCCAGAATTTCCAGAAAGATGGGCTCAAGGGCCAGATAATATTCCGGGTCCACCTTGCACATGAGCGACTGCCCCGGAACGTTGAGCACGCCGGGCGAGCTTTGATAGCCGCTGGCCAGGCCTTTTTGCAGGCGGGTCAGGGCGTCCTGGTAGTCCTTCATGGGCATGGCTTGGTCTCCTTGTTGCGGCATGGGGCCCGGTGCGGGCTGGGGAAGAATACATGCGCCAAGGCCGGGCCGCAAGCCCCGCCGCATTGCCTGCGCAGGCCCAAACTTCGCTTGACGCATACAGGCCGCTTGCATAACACAATGCGCCAAGGAGGTAACTCCCATGTCCCACCCCCCACTGATCGAGTCCCAGGCTGTCTTCACCGCCGGGTTCTCCACCATGCCCGTGGAGCGTTTTCTCAACAATCTCCGCACGCACGACATTAACCTGCTGGTGGACGTGCGCTCAAAGCCGTTCTCGCGCCATGCGCCGCACTTCAACAAGGACCAGATAGAGGCGCTGGCGCAGCGCGCGGGCCTGCGCTACCGCTACCTGGGCCGGGAACTGGGCGGTATGCCGGAGGACGCGGAGTTCTACGATTCCCTGGGCTACGTGCTCTATGACAAGCTGGCGGCGCAGCCCTGGTTTGAGCAGGGCATTGCCCAGGTGCTGAGCGACCTGCGCAAGGGCCAGCGGCTTGCGCTTACCTGCGCGGAGGCCGACCCGCGCGCCTGCCACCGCAGGCTGCTGCTGGGGCGCGTGCTGCGCCAGCGCGGCATCGGGGTGGCGCACATTCTGGCCAGCGGCAGCCTTATCTCAGAGTCCGAGCTGCTGGACGAGGAGGCCGCGCAGCCCCGGCAGCTCTCGCTCTTCGGCGACCTGCCGGAGCCCAAATGGCGCTCCGCAACGCCGGTTGCGCCCAAGGAATCCTGACCCGGCTTTTCGGAACAGGCCTCCGCCCCTTCGCCTTGTGCCGCCTGCGCCAGGTTCTCCTGACGCGAAGAACGCAACCGAGGCTGTGGGCTCGCAGGGCTTGGCCCCGGCCCTTGGCCGCGCCAGGCAGAAATCCTACGCCCGGCCTGCCGCCAAGTCGCCGCCGCGCCGCCAACCCATAGACCGAAGCAGCGGCCAAGGCCCTTGCCAGGCCGCAAGCAAGCGCCGCGCCGCCTGCAAAAATGTCGGTTTATTTCAATACACTTTCATCCATCCGTCCCACGGCCTTGACATTTTCGCTTCCACCTCTCTATAGTCTAAACATAGATAATTCCAGGTGGGTTCGTCTTTTCCCGCCGAATGCGATTCTCGGCGGATAAACTCGATACACGGAGTACGGGATGTCGGAAGCGCTCAAGTCTCAACGGACGTATGTTTTGGTGGGTCATGGCGGCAGCGGCAAAACCTCTGTGGCGGAAATGCTCCTGTTCAACGCGGGTGCGACCAGCCGCCTGGGAAAGATTGAGGACGGGACCACCGCCCTTGATTTCGAGCCCGAGGAGATAAAGCGCAGGGGCTCCATCCAGCCGGGTTTTGCAAACTTCAAGTGGAACAAGAACCAGCACTTCCTCATCGATACTCCAGGCGACAACAACTTCAACGGCGACCTGCCTTATACCCTGGCCGCAGCCGATGCCGCCGTCTTCGTCATCGACGCGGTGGACGGCGTGAAGCCGCTTACCCGCAAGGCCTGGGGCGAAGTGAAAAAGGCCGGGCTGCCCGCCCTGGTTTTCATCAACAAAATGGACCGCGACCGCGCCGACTTCCAGACCGCCTTCAGCGGACTCAAGGATTCCTTGGGCATAAAGCCCGTGCTGCTGCACTACCCCATGGGCGAGCGCGAGCAGTTCAAGGGCGTGGTGGACCTGCTGGAAAACACCGCGCTTGTCTTCGACGGCAAGGGCGGCGCGCAAAAGGCCGCCATTCCGCCCGAGGTGGAGGCGGAAAGCACCCCCCTGCGCGAGGCCATGATCGAAAACATCGCCGAAAGCGACGAAGCCTTGATGGAGAAGTACCTCGACGCGGGCGAGCTGACCCCGGACGAGCTCAAGAGCGCGCTGGTGGTCGGCGTCAAAAGCGGAGAGCTGGTGCCGGTGCTCATCGGCAGCGGCCTGAACAACATGGGCGGCCCGCAATTGCTCGACGCCATCCAGGCCTTTCTGCCCTGCCCGCTGGACCACCCCTACTGGGAGGGCGAGGACGGCTCCGCCAGAGAGAGCATGGAAGCCGCGCCCGTGGCCGGCTTTGTGTTCAAGACCCTGGCCGACCCCTTTGCCGGGCAGCTCACGGTCCTGCGCGTCATCTCCGGCACCCTCAGCGGCGACATGAACCTGCTGAATTCCCGCACGGGCCAGCACGAGCGCATGGGCCAGCTGCTTTTGACCACCGGCAAGGAGCAGGTGCCCTGCAAAACGCCCCTGGGCCCCGGCTCCATCGTCACCCTGGCCAAGCTCAAGGACACCAACACCGGCGACAGCCTGTCCTCGGACAAGGCGCCCTTTGCCCTCAAGAAGCCGCAGCTGGCGCCCACGCTTATCACCTATGCCCTGGCCCCCAAGGAAAAGGGCGACGAAGACAAGGTGTACCAGGCCATGGCCAAGCTGCTGGACGAGGACGTGACCCTGAAGCTTGGACGCGACGAAGAGACCGCAGACACCCTGCTTTCCGGCATGGGGCAAAACCACATCGAAATCAGCGTGGAAAAGGCCAAGCGGCGCTACAAGGTGGATATCATCCTCAAGACGCCCAAGGTGCCCTACCGCGAAACCTTCAAGACCGCGGCGCGGGAAATCCAGGGCCGCCACAAGAAGCAAACCGGCGGCCGCGGCCAGTTCGGCGATTGCTGGATACACCTGGAGCCCCAATCCAAGGGCGCGGGCTACGAGTTCGTCGATGCCATCGTGGGCGGCTCCATTCCCCGGCAATACATTCCCGCCGTGGACAAGGGCGTTGTGGAATCCGCCGCGCGCGGCGTGCTGGCGGGCTTCCCGGTCATCGACTTCAAGGTGACGCTCTACGACGGCAGTTTCCACAACGTGGACTCGTCGGAAATGGCCTTCAAGATCGCGGGCTCCATCGCCTTCAAGCGGGCCTGCGAAAAGGCCAAGATGATCCTGCTTGAACCCATTATGACCGTCACCGTGGCCGTGCCCGACGCCTACATGGGCGATGTCATCGGCGACTTGTCCAGCAGGCGCGGCAAGGTGCTCGGCAGCGAGAGCCAGGGCGGCGTCACCGAGATCAAGGCCCACGTGCCCATGAGCGAGGTGCTGAAATACGCGCCCGACCTGCGCTCCATGACGGCCGGCCAAGGCACCTTCACCATGGAGTTCTCCAACTACGAGGAATGCCCGCCGCCCATTGCGGCCAAGGTCATTGAGGAAAACAAGCGCGAGGCGGCTGAAGAAGAATAGCCCGCGTTCCACGCGGCAACAGCCAACCAGGGGCGGCGGGGGCATTCTCCGCCGCCTTTTTTTGGGGGGAACCGGGCGCAGGCCCTGCCAGAATGCTGCGGAACCCCGCAACCCTTGTGCCCCAGGGGCATTTCACGTATTGGCTGTGAAACAACTTTGACAGGAACGCAGCATGTACCGAGTTCTCCGCTTCTTCGCCACCCTGGTTCCGGCAACGCTTTACTACAGCGTGCGCCAGCTCATGCTCGACCAGGAAAAAGCGACCCTGGACGAGAAGGACCACTACGGCAAGGTCTATGGCCGGGCGATGCTGCACATGGCAGGCATCAAGGTGGACGCCGACCTCTCGGCCCTTGACCCCAAGGGGCATTACGTCTTCATGTGCAACCACCAGAGTTTGTTTGACATCCCCATTCTTTTCGACACGCTCTGGGACTACCATATGCGCTTTGTGGCCAAGGAAAGCCTGTTCAAGATCCCCGTGTACGGCAAGGCCCTGGGCAACGCCGGGCACATCTCCATCAACCGCGAGAACAGGCGCGCGGCCATGAAAAGCGTGGACGAGGCCGTGGCTTCGGCCCAGGCGGGCATTTCCCCGCTCATCTTTCCAGAAGGCACGCGCAACCCCGATCTTTCAAAGCTCATGGACTTCAAGGTGGGCGGCATGGTATTGGCCCTGAAGTGCGGCCTGCCCGTGGCCCCGCTGGTCATGGAGGGCACGGGAAAGCTGCTGCCCAAGAATTCCATTTTGTTCAACCCGGACCAGAGAATCCGCCTTCGGGCCTTGCCCCCCGTGGACCCGGCCCAATATACCCTGAAGGAACGCGAGAAATTCAAGGACGACATGTACGCCTTGATGAACGCCGCCTATCAGGAACTTTTGAGGAGCTGACATGATGATCGCCCCCGGCGAGCTGACCATCCACCCCTTGGGGGGCCTGGGCGAAATCGGGCTCAACTGCATGGCCCTGCGCACCCACGACGCCACGGTGCTCATAGACTGCGGTTTGATGTTCCCCGAGGACTATCTTTTCGGCGTGGACGTGGTGATACCGCGCTTCGAGCACATTCTGGAGGAGCGCGAAAAGATCAAGGCCATTGTGCTTACCCACGGGCACGAGGACCACATAGGCGCGCTGCCCTGGCTACTGCCCCATGTGGACGTGCCGGTGTACGGCTCGGACTTCACCCTGGCCCTGGTGGGGGCCAAGCTGGCCGAGCGCTGCATCGAGGCCGACCTGCGCCCCGTGCACCCGCGCGACCGTGTGGAGATAGGCCCCTTCGCCTTCAACTTCTTCCCGGTCTGCCACTCCATCATCCAGGGCTATGCCCTGGGCATAGAAACCCCGGCGGGCAGGGTGCTGCACACGGGCGACTTCAAGATCGACCGCAATCCCCTGGACGGCCACGCCACCGACCTGGACGGCATACGCGCCTTCTCCGAACCCGGCGTGAAGCTGCTCATGAGCGACTCCACCAACGTGGAGCGCGATGGCTTCGCCCTCACCGAGCGCGAGATAAAGGCCTCCCTGCGCGAGGTGTTCGACCGCGCACGCGGCCGCATCATCGTCACGCTTTTTTCCAGCCACATCCAGCGCCTGCAGGAAATCTTCGACCTCGCCGCCGCCTGCGGCCGCAAGGTGGCCATTTCCGGCCGCAGCCTGGCCCGCAACATCGACCTGGCGCGCGAGCTCGACTCCCTGCGCATCCCCGGGGGCACCCTGGTGGAGGTGGAGGAGATAGGCTCCCTGCGCGACGAGGAAGTGGTGCTGCTTGTCACCGGCAGCCAGGGCGAGCCCCTGGCCTCGCTCTCGCGCATGTCCCTTGATGAGCACCGCAGCGTGCGCATCAAGAAGGGCGACCTGGTGCTTCTGTCCTCGCGCTTCATTCCGGGCAACATCCAGGCCATCACCAAGGTCATCAACCGG
>DIVX01000054.1 GCA_002422505.1 Desulfovibrio sp. UBA6121 | reverse complement strand
AGCAGTGCATCTTCTCCTTGGGCAGGCCGCCAAGGGCCGTGGCGATGTCCTTGTTGGTTATCTTAAGCGCCTCGTCCACGGTCTTGCCCTTGACCAGCTCGGTGAGGGCCGAACTGGAGGCAATGGCGCTGGCGCAGCCGAAGGTCTGGAAACTGGCGTCCTCGATGACGCCGTCCTCGATCTTCAGGAACAGCTTCAAAGCGTCGCCGCAGGCGATGGAACCCACCTCGCCCACTGCGCTCGCATCCTTCATCTCACCAACATTCTTGGGGTTCAGGAAGTGTTCCTTCACCTTGTCCGTGTATTCCCACATGGCGTATCTCCAAAATCGAGGATTGGCGTCCGCCGCTTGGGAGGGCGCTTCATCATAAATACACACGCGCGCCTTTGACGCAAGGGGCGCGGCGCAAACTTTATCAGTTTAGTCGGAATTACGCCAGCACGAACCCGAGCCCGGAACCACACGCGCGGCAAACAGCGAACGTCCCGCAGGCCCGCCGGAAGAACAGCGCGGGCCGGGGCTTGCCTTCCGGCCAGGAATGCGCATCTTTGAGGCTATGAAAAACCTCGTCTGCCCTTCCTGCATGGCTGTCAATCGTGCCGATGAAACGCGCCTGCAAAGCGCTGTGTGCGGCAAATGCGCCGCGCCCCTGGCCGGGGGCGGCGTGCTGAACCTGAACGGGCCCCTGCTGGACCGCCTGCTGACCCGCGACGGCCTGCCCCTGCTGGTGGATTTCTGGGCGCCCTGGTGCGGGCCCTGCCGCACAATGGCCCCAGCCTTTGAGAAAGCCGCAACCCTGCTGGCCCCCGGAGTGCGCCTGGGCAAGGTGGATACCGAGCGCGAGCAGGCCCTTGGCGCGCGCTTCCAGGTGCAGTCCATCCCCACGCTGGTGCTGTTCCGCGATGGTCGCGAGCTGGACCGGCTCATGGGCGCGCGCCCCGCGCAAGACATTGTGGCCTGGGTGCAGGCGCGCCTGGCCCAGCCCGCCTAGCTTCCGGCCCGCCTGGCTTCCGGCAGCCTAGCCTTTGGCCGGGCCGCCCAGCACGCAAATGGCCATGTCCGCGCGGGTGTTGTAGTCCTCTCCGGGCTGCTCGCCCGTGGCGGAATCTATGGCGATGCGCGAAAGCACGCGCAGGCCCAGCTCTGCGCACAGGGCCTCGAAGTCCTTGATGCTGAAGAAGCGGATGGACGGCGAGGACCACCAGGGGAAGGGCAGGCCCTCGGTCACCGGGGAGGTGCCGTTCTCCGCCAGTTGGCGCACGGCCGGGGCGTGGGCGAAGTTCGGGAAGCTCACAATGCCGGTCTTGCCCACGCGCAGCATCTCGGTCAGCACGCGGTCGGGCCGACGCATGGCCTGCAGGGTCTGGCTCAGCACCACCACGTCGAACTGGCCGTCGGCAAAAACGCCCAGGCCCCGGTCCAGGTCGCGCTGCACCACGCACAGGCCCTGGCCCACGCATTCCACAATATCCTGCGGGTTGAGCTCCAGCCCCAGAAGCGCGCCGCTGCCCCGGCAGCGCAGCCGCCCAAGCAAATGCCCCGCGCCGCAGCCCAGGTCCAGCACGCTGGCCCCGGTGGGAATCAGCTCCTCAATGCGCGCCAGGTCCAGGCGGCTTTGGAAGAAGATGCTGCGCACGTTGGTCGGCCCCGCATCGCGTCCCGTTGAACCCGCTTGTGCGCCGTTCTTCGCGCTTTGGGGCCTTTCCACCGCGCAAACGGGCCCGCGCTTCAAAAAACCCGCCATCAACGGGCCGTACACGTGCAGGTCGTTTTCCAGCAAAAAGGCGTCGTGGCCGCAGTCGCTATCCACCTCAAGGGCGCTTACGCGCTTGCCCTGGGCCAGCAGCGCGTCCACCATGCGGCGGCTGTGCGCGGGCGGGAACAGCCAGTCCGTGCGGAAGCTCACCACCAGCACCGGGCAGGTCACCCGCGCCAGGGCGGCCTCCAGGCTGCCGTAGTCGCGCCCGAGGTTGAACTGGTCCATGGCCAGCGACAGGCTGACGTAGCTGTTGGCGTCGAACCGCTCCACAAAGCGCCCGCCCTGGTAGGCCAGGTACGAGCCCACGCTGAATTCCTTCTCGTAGGCGTAGGCCACATCGCGCGGGTGCTCCCGGTCCGGGTCGAACTTGCGCGACATGGTCCGGTCCGACAGGTAGGTCACGTGCCCGATCATCCGGGCGATGGCCAGACCGTCGTCCGGGCGCTGCTCCTGATCGTAATACTGCCCGTTGTTGTAATGCGGGTCCTTGAAAATGGCGTTGCGGCCAACGATGTCAAAGGACAGAGCCTGGCTGGACAGGCAGTGCGTGGTGGCCAGCAGAATGGCCGAGCCCACGCGCTCCGGGTGCAGCACCGCCCAGGAAAGGGCCATCATGCCGCCCATGGAGCCGCCCACCACCGCGTGCAGCCGCCCCACTCCCAGCTCGTCCAGCAGGCGCTTCTGCACCTCCACCATGTCCGCTATGGTGATGCGCGGAAAGTCGCCGCCGTAGGGGCGGCCCGTGGCCGGGTTGCTGCTCCAGGGCCCGGTGGTGCCCCGGCAGCCGCCCAGCACGTTGGCGCAAATGACGAAGAAACGGTCCGTATCCAGGGCCTTGCCCGGACCAACGGCGATGTCCCACCAGCCCGGCGCGTCGTTTTCGTCATGCCGCGCCACGTGCGAGTCGCCGGACAAGGCGTGGCACACGTACACGGCGTTGTCGCCCGCGGCGTTCAGCTCGCCGTAGGTTTCAAAGCACACGCGCACCTCGGGCAGCTCGCCGCCCAGGCGCAGGGCCAGGGGCCCGGGCAACATCAGGCTGCGCGCGTGGGGCAGCTCGCCCGCGCTTCGTGCCGCGTCGCTGCCGCCGAATCCCGCCTCGCTCACGCCTTTCCCCCTGCTCCGCTGCCCGCCGGAGAACACGTTCCGCCGCAATCCACGGCCTTGCGCAGGGCCTGGTCCAGGTCGGCCAAAATGTCCGCCACGTCCTCCAGGCCCACGCTCAGCCGGATGAACTCCGGCGTGACCCCGGCAGCGCGCTGCTCTTCTTCCGAAAGCTGCTGGTGCGTGGTGGTGGCGGGCTGGATCACCAAGGTCTTGGCATCGCCGATGTTGGCCAAATGCTTGGCCAGCCGCACGCTGCCCACGAAAATGCGCCCGGATTCCTTGCCGCCCTTGACGCCGAAGCCCAGAATAGCCCCGGCCCCGGCGGGCAGGTAGCGCGCCGCGTTGGCATGGTCCGGGTGCTCCGGCAGGCCAGGATAATTCACCCAGGCCACCGCCGGGTGGGCCTGCAGCCATTTGGCCACGGCCAGGGCGCTTTCGCAGTGGCGCGGCATGCGCAGGTGCAAGGTCTCAAGCCCCAGCAAAAACAGAAACGAGGCAAAGGGGCTCATGCAGGCCCCGGTGTCGCGCAGCCAGTGCGTGCGCATGTGGACAATATACGCCAGGTTGCCCAGGGGCTTCAGGGCCTCGGTGAACACGAGCCCGTGGTACGCCGGGTCCGGCGCGGCGAAATCCGCCCAGCGCACCGGGTCCGCCGCCCAGTCAAAGCGCCCGCCATCCACCACCGCGCCGCCCACGTGCACCCCGTGCCCGCCGATGAACTTCGTGGTGGAATAGACCACGATGTCCGCCCCGTGGTCCAAGGGGCGCAGCAGCATGGGCGTGGTCACGGTGTTGTCCACCACCAGCGGCACGCCGCACGCATGGGCCGCTTCGGCCACGGCGCAAAAGTCCGGCACGTCGTTTTTGGGGTTGCCCACGCTTTCCAGGTACACGCAGCGGGTGTTGCCGTCCGCCAGGGCCGCCACCTGCTCCGGCTGGGAGGCATCGAAAAAGCGCACCTCCACCCCGAATTTGCGGAAGGTTTGCGTGAACAAGGTGGTGGTGCCGCCATACAAACTGCGCGAGGCGATGATGTTCTGCCCCGCGCTGGCCAAGGTGAGCAACGCGGCGGAAATGGCCGCCTGCCCGCTGGCGAAGCACAGGGCCCCCACGCCGCCGTCCAACGCCGCAAGACGCTTCTCCAGCACCTCGTTGGTCGGGTTGGTGAGCCGCGAATAGATGTTGCCGAATTCCTTCAAGGCGAACAGATCCGCCGCGTGCTCCGCGCTGGTAAAATTGTACGACGCCGTGGCGTAAATGGGCACCGCGCAGGCGTGCGTGGCCGGATCGTCGCCCTGGCCCGCATGCAGGGCAAGGGTGCCCAGGCCGGGCTGCTGCTTCTCATCGCTCATGACCGACTCCTTGCTGCAAGGTCAAACACTACCAAACTGATGGAATTAGTCCCGCGCTGTACGGCTGTCAACGGGCGGAGGGACAGGAAGGAAGACAGGAAGGAAGGCGGGAGACGAACGCCAGGGGGCGCTGCCCCCTGCACCCCGGTCAAAGGGGATAATTCCCTTTGGAGTCCCCGTGGCGGCAGGTGCTTCGGTCTGCAAGGCAGAACCGAAACGCCTGCCGCAGACCTCTTTTCTTTCGCCCCCGCTTTTGCCATGGTGGATGGCTGGAATATGGGGCAGGCCCCCAGGCGACACCCAAGAGCCAAGGAGCACCACAATGGATACGCGCACGCAAGACGCAAAAGACGGGCGGAAAAATCAGGACAGGGCCCGGACAGGGCCGGTTGGGGTAAGCAGGATAGGGCGGATTGAGGCGGGGAGAGAGACAAGAGTCCGTGCCGCCATGCGCCCGGCGGCGCTGCTGGCGGCCCTGGTCCTCGCCCTGCTGCTGGCGGCCTGCGCGGCGCAAACCCCACAGCCCTTCCGCCTCACCGTGGCCCACGTCAACGACACCCACTCCGCTCTCGACGCCGTGGACGAAAACCTGACCCTGGACGTGGACGGCGCGCCCACCGCCGTGCGCGCCAAACTGGGCGGCATGGCCCGGCTCAAAACCGGCCTCGACGCCCTGCGCGCCAAGCACGGCAACGTGCTGACCCTGCACGCCGGGGATGCGGTGCAAGGCACTTTGTATTTCAATGTGTTCGAAGGCGCGGCGGAGTTCGACTTTCTGAACGCCCTGGGCCTGGACGCCATGTGCCTGGGCAACCACGAGTTCGACAAGGGCCCGGCGCAGCTTGGCCGCATGCTGGCCCTGGCGCGCTTCCCGGTGCTGGCCTCCAACGTGGACGCCACGGCCGAGCCCGCCCTGGCCGGTCGCCTGCGCCCCTATGTGCTGCGGCGCTTCGCCACCCCCGGCGGGGAGCACACCGTGGCCGTCATCGGCTCCACCACCCAGGCCACGCCCCTGGTGACGGCGGACGTGGGCCGCGTGCGCTTCAACGACCCCGCCCCCGTGCTGCGCGCACTGGTGCGCGAACTGGAAGCCGCTGGCATAAACAAGATCATCCTGCTCTCGCACAACGGCTACGACGTGGACCAGGAACTGGCGCGCAGCGTGCCGGGGCTCGATGTCATCGTGGGCGGGCACACCCACACCCTGCTGGACCCCACGCCCCCCGAAGAGTCCGGCCTCGCACCAAAGGGCCTCAAGGCGCTGGGGCTCAGCCCCACAGGCCCCTACCCCACCATCGTTTCCGGGCCGCACGGCGCGCCGGTGCTCATTGTGCAGGCCTGGAAATGGGGCGAGGTGCTGGGCCAGCTCAGCATCACCTTCGACGCCGCAGGGCGCATCAGCCAGCACAGCGACGCGCCGGAACTGCTCGTCAGCGAGCCCTTCAGCCTCGCGGGCGCGCCCGTGGACCCGGCCTCCGCCCTGGGCAAACACCTGCGCGAACAGGTGCTCGCCAGCGGCGCGGCCAGCATCGCACCGCCAAACCCGGCTCTGCTGGCCAAGCTCGCGCCCTATGCCGCTCAAATAGCCGCCTACCAGAACGCGCCCCTCGGGGTCGTCGTGCGCACCGATCTGCTGCGCGGCACCGCCACCGACCCCGGCCCCCTGGTGGCCGACGCCTATCTGGCCAAAGTTCCCGGCGCGCAAATCGCCCTCATCAGCGCGGGCGGCATCCGCCGGGATCTGCTGGCCGGACCGGTGACCCAGGGCCAGGTCATGGGCGTGCTGCCCTTCGGCAACAGCCTGGTCGCCATGGACATAACCGGCGCGCAACTGCTGGCCGCCCTTGAAGACGCCGTAGAGTTCCGTCTGGCCATCCGCCCGCCGGAGAACAACGATCCGCGCAAGCTCGTGGTGGTCCACAGCGCGGGCTTCTCCTACAGCGTCCACCCCCTGCGCCCCAGGGGCAGCCGCGTGGATTCCCTGACCCTGCTGGCCCCGGACGGCGCGCCCTTCAGCCCCGCCGCCACCTACCGCCTCGTCACCAACAGCTTCCTGGCCAACGGGGGCGACGGCCTGGCGACCCTCAAAAGCATCGCCCGCAACCGGGTGGACACGGGCCTGCTGGAGCACGACGCCCTGGCCGAGCACCTGCGCGCCCTTGGCCAACGCGGGTCCATTGAGCCGCCCGCCGCCCCGCGCGTGGTCGTCGACGTTCCGGCTGAGGCCCCGGCGGGGCACAAGCACTCCGCCCTGCGCCCGCTGCCCGGCGCGCGCTGGGCCGCAGCGGCATAGCCCCGGCAGGCAGCAGGGGGCTCCGCCCCCTGCACCCCGCCAAAGGGCTTGAAGCCCTTTGGAATCCCCATGGCGGCGGGTTCTTCG
>DIVX01000124.1:564-4194 GCA_002422505.1 Desulfovibrio sp. UBA6121 | reverse complement strand
TCCATGAGCGGGCCGGAAAGCCGGGCGCGGTAGCGGCCAATGGCCAGCGGCTGGCACGAGCACTCGTGCCGGTCGTCGGTCAAATAACCGCAGGGGCACGGGTTCATGGCCGCAACCAGCATGAAATCGCTGGGGTAGGTAAGGGAGAGCGCCGCGCGAGAAATGGTCACCCGGCCATCTTCCAGGGGCTGGCGCAGCACCTCCAGCACATGCTTCTTGAACTCCGGCAGCTCGTCCAGAAACAGCACGCCGCGGTGCGCCAGGGAAACCTCGCCCGGCCTGGGGCTGGCGCCGCCGCCAATGAGCCCCGCATCGGAGATGGTGTGGTGCGGCGGGCGGAACGGGCGGCGCACAATGAGCGCGGCCTCGCGCGGGAGCATTCCGGCCACGGAGTAGATCTTCGTCACCTCCAGGGCCTCGTCGAAGGAGAGCGGCGGCAGCACCGTGGGAATGCGCTGGGCCAGCATGGTCTTGCCGCTGCCGGGAGGCCCCATGAACAGAAGATTATGCCCGCCCGCTGCGGCTATCTCAATGGCGCGCTTGGCGTGCTCCTGGCCTTTGACCTCGGAAAAGTCGCCGTCGAACGCGGCCTGCTCGGTCCACAGGGCGTCCACGTCCACGCTGGCGGGCTGGGGCGCAAGCTCGCCGGTCACAATGCCCACGGCCTCGGCCAGGGTCTGCGCGCCGTACACGCAAAGCCCCTGCACCACGGCGGCCTCGGCCGCGTTCTCCGCAGGCACTATGAGCCCGCGCGCGCCCTGGTTCCGGGCCATTATGGCCAGGGGCAGCACCCCCGGCACCGGGCCCAGGCGGCCATCAAGCGACAGCTCGCCCGCCAGGTACCAGCCCTCCAAGCGCCCGGCGTCGATGACCTCGCCTGCGGCCAGCAGGCACAGCGCCAGGGGCAGATCATAGGCGCTGCCTTCCTTGCGCAGGTCCGCCGGGGCCAGATTCACGGTGATGCGCGAGGGCGGCAGCCGGTGCCCGGCGTTCTTGAGAGCGGCCAGTACGCGCTCCTTGGCCTCGCGCACGGCCCCTTCGGCCAGGCCCACCAGGGTGAAGGCGGGCATGCCGCTGCGCGCCAGGTCCACCTCAAGGGAAACGGGCACGGCCTCTATGCCGAGCAGCGCGGCGGTGTGGACAATGGCGATCACGGGGGGCTCCTTGCGGGTCATGTGCTATGTGCTGACGCGCATAGCATGGCCGATTGGCGGCGTCCACCCCGGCAGGGCCGGGCGGCGAAGGGACGGTGAAAGGGCGGTGACGAGGCGGCGGCAGGGCAAGCGGCGGAAATACCCGCCAGGGCTAGGGCGCCGCCACCGTCGCGGGCGGCGCCTGGGCCGCGCGCCCGTGCAGCACGCCGCGCAGGGTGACGGCGCACAGCACCACCAGCCCGCCCGCCGTGGCCCACAGGCCCGGCAGCTCGCCCACACCCAGAGCCACCCATACGGGGTTCAGAATGGGCTCCAGGGTCATGATGAGGATGGCCTCCAACGCGCCCAGGCGCTTGATGCACCACACGTAGAGCGTCAGCGAAACGCCCTGCTGCAGCACGCCCAGGTACAAAAGGCCCAGCCAGCCCTGCGCGCTTGGCAGCCCCTGCAGCAAGAACGGCAGCCCCACCAGCGCCGTAAGCCCGTGCCCCCAGAGCACCGATTCCACGGGCGAGGCGTTTTTTTGAGCGCGCATGGCCAGGGTGAAGCCCGCGTAGCACAGGCCGGAGCCCACGGCCACCAGGTTGCCCGCCAGGCCTTGGGGCGAAAGCCTATCGAGAAAGAACAGCACCATGCCGCAGAGCACGGCCCCGACGAACAGCCAGTCGGAGGGGCGCGTCTTTTCTCCCAGCAGGCGCGGAGCCAGAAGCGCCACATACACCGGCGCGGTGTAGGCCAGCAGAATGGCGTTGGCCGCCGTGGTCATTTTGGTGGCCAAAACGTTGGTGATGAGCAACCCGGCGTAGCACAAGGCCGCGCAGGCGCGCGCCGGGGTAAGGGCAAGGGAGAGCCTGCCCCGGAAGAGCAGCGCCAAGGTGAGGGCGGACAGGGCGCTGCGCACCCCGGTGAGGGCCATGGGGGGCAGGTCCACCAGTTTGATGGCCAGCCCCCCGGAACTCCAGATGAGCGCCGTTGCCGCCAGCAGCAGCGAGGCGCGTGCGCGTTCGCCCATGTGCAAGCCTCCGGCCCGTGCGGGTTTCCCCGGCACAGCTAGTGGATCAGCCTGCCCAGGCGCTCCCAGCGGATGTTCGTGGGGCCGGTCCAGGACCAATAGATGATCATGGCCTTGCCGCGGATGCTCTCGCGGCTGACGAAGCCCCAGAAGCGGGAGTCGAAGGATTCGTCGCGGTTGTCGCCCATGACGAAGTACTTGCCCTCGGGCACGGTGATGGGCGGCATCCAGTCGCGCTTGGCGCGGCACACGCTGGAGGTGTCCTCGCAGTGGTCGAAGTAGGCGGCCGGGTCCACGGTGATGGGCGGGTGGTCTTCGGGCAGGGAGTTCTGTTCAATGTCCTCGCGCACGTGCTGCACGTAGGGGCCGGTCACCTTCTGGCCGTTGACGAAGACCTCCTTGGCGCGAATCTCCACCGTGTCGCCCGGCAGGCCCACAATGCGCTTCACGAAGTCCACGTCCTTGAGCTGCGGGCGGTTGGCGTCCAGCTTGTCGTTGAAGGGGTATTCGAACACGATGACGTCGTCGCGCTCGGGCTCGTGCACGGGGATGAGGATCTTGTTGGTGAAGGGCACGCGGATGCCGTAATGGAACTTGCTCACCAGGAGCTGGTCGCCAATCTGCAAGGTCTCCAGCATGGAGCCGGAGGGAATCTTGAAGGCCTGCACCACAAAGGCCCGGATGATGAGGGCCAAGACCACCGCGACGAGCAGCGCCTCGATGTATTCCTTGAGCGTTTTAAGCCACCTGGGGTTCATGCGTGTTCCTTTGGCGCGTTCGGGGGCGCGCGCAGTTGTTTTCGTCGCGGCGTTGGCGCGGGGCTAGTCGTCGCTGCCGGCCTTGAGCACGGCCAGGAAGGCTTCCTGCGGAATTTCCACGTTGCCCATGCGGCGCATGCGGCGNNATCTTGTTGCCGATGGCGGCCTGGATGATGACCTCGAACATCTGCTTGGGGATGCTCTTCTTGAGCTTTTCCGCCAGGCTGCGGCCAAAGGGATAGGCGCTTTGCCGGTGCACGATGACCGAGAAGGCGTCCACCGCTTCGGAGTTGATGAGGATGTCGAGGCGCACCAGATCGCTCTGGCGGTAGTCGATGATCTCGTAGTCCAGCGAGGCGTAGCCTTTGGTTGTAGACTTCAACTTGTCGAAGAAATCGTACATGATTTCAGCGAAGGGCATTTCATAGGTAATGACCACGCGGCTGGCGGTCAGGTACTTCATGTCCTTCTGGATGCCGCGCTTTTCTTCGCACAGCCCCAGCACGTTGCCCACGAAGTCGTTGGGGACGTGGATTTCCACCTTGGCGAAGGGCTCGTAAAGCGCCGCAATGTTGCTGGGGTCGGGCAGCAGGCTCGGATTGTCAATGGTCAGCTTGCGGCCGTCGGTGGTTTCCACGGTGTAGATGACCGACGGCGCGGTGGTGATGAGCCGGGCCTGGAATTCGCGCTCCAGGCGCTCCTGGAT
>DIVX01000124.1:0-489 GCA_002422505.1 Desulfovibrio sp. UBA6121 | reverse complement strand
TGGGCTTGACCTTCTTGAAGCCCGGAAAGGCCTGCTTCGTCGGGTTCTCGGCCTTGGTGATGGTGTCGCCCACCGGAGCGTCGGAAAGCTCCTTCATGTTGGCGCACAAGAAGCCCACCTCGCCGGGGCCGAAGTCCGGCACCTCGACGCTCTCGGGCGAAAACACGCCAAGCTTCATCACCTCGAACTCCTTGCCCGAGGAGAAGATGCGGATCTTTTCGCCCTTCTTGAGCGTGCCGTCCAGCACGCGGAACAGCACCACCACGCCCAGGTACGTGTCGTACCAGGAGTCGAAAATCAGCGCCTTGAGCGGCGCGGCCGCATCGCCCTTGGGCGGCGGCAAGTGGGTGATGATGCGTTCGATCAGGTCCGCCACGCCCAGGCCGCTTTTCGCGCTCACCAGGGCCGGGTCCGTGCAGTCCAGGCCGATGACTTCCTCGATCTCGCGCGAGACGCGCTCCGGCTCGGCGCTGGGCAGGTCGATTTTGT
>DIVX01000057.1 GCA_002422505.1 Desulfovibrio sp. UBA6121 | reverse complement strand
AGTACCACAAGTTCGCCGTGGCCGATGCATCTGATGCTCCGGGCATGACCCGCCAGACCCTTCTGGCAGGCATGTTCGAGCCTCTGCGCCGCGCCGCCAAGCAGGTGCAGGGATAAGCCAAAGGGACAAGGGATACGTCCCCCCCGAGAGAAAGCGGGGCCGTCCGGTACTCCAGAGCCGGGCGGCCCCGCCCAACATATTTTCAGAGCATCCAACATTTTCAGTGCAAAGGAGCAGTAAATGCAGACCGCCACCACAGAACCCTCCCCGGCCCTGCGCAGCATAGACCTGGCCCTTGAACGCGCCCGGACCGAGCTCCCGGCCCTGGCCCCGCTTCTGGCCGCCTTTGGCCCGCTTTTCGCCGTGCGCGCCCGCCTGCGCGAAAGCGCCCCCGGCTGGAAGGGCAAGCTTCCGGTCGTCGATGCCGACCGCTTCTGCCAAGGCGCGTTCATCCTGGCCGATTCCGGTTTCAAGGACATGAGCGCGCAACTGCTCGGCGCGGCCAAAGAGCTGCTGCCCGTCATGGCGGTTTCCTTTCCGGCCCTGGCGGCGGAAATTTCAGCCCTGGCCCTGGCGCTCGAATCCGGCGCGCTCAAGCCCAAACAGCTTGCGGCCGCGGCCTTCGGCGGCACGGCGGAGGTTCCAGGCGTCAGCGCCGAGACCTTGCGCTTCGCCGCAGCAGAGCTGACGCGGCCCTTCATCGAGCGCCAGGCGGCGGACCTGCTGCCCCTGGTCAAGGACCTGCCCTGGCGGCAGCCCACCTGCCCGGTGTGCGGCGGCGCGCCCAATATGAGCGTGCTGCGCAAAAGCGGCGACGACGACGCCTTCATCAAGTCCCACGGGGGCAGGCGCTTTCTGCGCTGCTCTTGCTGCGCCAGCGAGTGGACGCACAAGCGCGTGTCCTGCCCCTCCTGCGGGTGCGAGGAACCGGACGAACTGGTGGTGCTGCGCGACCCGGCCCGACCCTTTGAGCGCGCCGACGCCTGCACGCGTTGCAAGGCCTTTGTGCTCTGCCTGGACTCCGGCGAGCTGGTGGACGTGCCCGACGCCGAAGTGGCCGCCCTGACCATGCTGCCCCTGGAGATTCAGGCGCGCGGCCAGGGCTATGTGCCCATGGCCCTGCACCCCTGGAGCGGCCTCTAGGCCGGGCGGACCTCAAGACCAAGCGCCTGGCGGGTCAAGCCTGGGCAAAGCGCGGCCCGCGCAACGGCGCACCCCGGCGGCGGCTTGACGCTCGCCGCATGTTATGTCAACAGAGACATAACAACGTAGAGTTTCAGGAGGCGATGATGACCAAAACGCGCGATGCCAACACACAGGTCGAGTCCAAGTCCACGCCGGATTGCGCCTGCTGCCTGCCCTTCAGCGGGCTGGGCGAAGGCAACAAGCTTTTGGAGCGTCTCAAGGATTGCGGCTCCCTGCTGCTGGAGCGGGCCGCTCCCGGTCAAGCCGCCTTGGCCGAGCCCCTGATCCGTTCCTAAGCCGCCCGGTATCTCCCCCCCCCCGTCACCACGCGCAGCGCGGGCAGGTTCTGGACCTGCCCGCGCTGCGCTGGTTTCCGTGCGCCCTTGGGTGCAGATATCTGGCGTCCTCGCTTCCGCCCCGGCCCGCGCCCAGCCCGTAAAAAAAATAATTTCACGAAAATCCGACAGGCTAGCGCCTTTCGATTTGACTTGATATGCCGCTTCTGACATAAATCGTGCTCATAGGATACCGTATTCAAAGAGCCATGGTTCTCGTCACCCTGCTGGACAGGCCGCCCCCCTCACCGGCGGCAGGAGGACATGCAATGGGCTGGTCGACCAGAATGCGCGAACTTCCCGTCGCCGATGCCATAGGCACCGTGCTCTGCCACGACATCACCCAGATCATTCCCGGCCCAGGGCCAAACCGCTGCAAGGGCGCGCTGTTCAAGAAGGGGCACGTGGTCCGGCAGGAAGACGTGGAGCGCCTGCTGAACATCGGCAAGGAGCACCTGTACGTATTCGACCTGGCCGAGGGCCTGGTGCACGAGGAAGAGGCCGCACAGCGCCTGGCCCGTGCGGTTTCCGGTCCGGGCATTGTGCTTGGCCCGCCGGCGGAAGGCAAAGTGACCCTCAGCGCCGCCAGTGACGGCCTGCTCAAGGTGGACGCCAAGCGCCTGCAAGAGCTGAACGGCCTGGACGACCTGGTGCTGGCCACCCTGCACGGCAACCAGCCCGTGAAAAAGGGCCAGAACCTGGCCGGGGCGCACATCACCCCCCTGGTGATTGAGGAAGCCAAGCTGCGCCGGGCGGAGGAGCTTTGCGCTCCAGACGCGGGCGGCCCGCTTATGGAAGTGCGCCCGTTCCGCCGGGCCAGGGTGGGCATGGTCACCACCGGCAGCGAGGTGGCCAAGGGCCGCATCAAGGACGGCTTCGGCCCCGTGCTGCGCGAAAAGTTCGCCCGCCTGGGCAGCGAGGTGGTGCGCCAGTTGCTCGTTTCCGACGACGAGGACATGACCACCAAGGCCATTCTGGCCCAGCTGGCCCTCGGGGCGGATTTCATCGTCGTTACCGGCGGCATGAGCGTGGACCCCGACGACCGCACCCCCGCCGCCATCCGCGCCGCTGGCGCGCAGGTGGAGTGCTACGGCGCGCCGGTGCTGCCGGGGGCCATGTTCCTCCTGGGCTACATCGGCCAGGTGCCCATTCTGGGGCTGCCCGGCTGCGTCATGTATTTCAAGTCCAGCATCTTCGATCTTGTGGTGCCCCGGCTTCTGGCCGGAGACCGCCTCTCCCGCAAAGACATCGCGGCCCTTGGCCACGGCGGATACTGCTCCGCGTGCGCCGAGTGCAGGTTCCCCATCTGCCCATTCGGCAAAGGCGCGTAGGTCGGCCCTAGCGGACAGGTTTGCCGCCTCTGCCCTGTTGCGCCAAACAACGTCAAAACGGCAAGGAGGATGGTCATGCTCAAGTTGGTGCTCAACATCAACGGTATTCCGCGCCCCCTGGTTGCGGACCCCGATGATTCCCTGGCGGACGTGCTGCGCGGGCAATTCCTGCTCACCGGCGTCAAGGTGGGCTGCGGCCAAGGCCAATGCGGCGCGTGCAGCGTCATCGTCAACGGCAAGGTCGTGCGCTCCTGCATCACCAAGATGAAGCGCGTGGCCGACGGCTCCATCATCACCACCATCGAAGGCATCGGCGCGCACGACGCCCTGCACCCCATCCAGGTGGCCTGGATGGTCCATGGCGCGGCCCAGTGCGGCTTCTGCTCGCCGGGCTTCATTGTTTCCGCCAAGGCCCTGCTGGACGAAAACAAGAGCCCCAGCCGAGAGGACGTGCGCGACTGGTTCCAGAAGCACCGGAACGCCTGCCGGTGCACGGGCTACCAACCCTTGGTGGATGCCGTCATGGCCGCGGCGAAGGTCATGCGGGGTGAGGCCACGATCGAGGAGATCAGCGCCGCCTCGCGCCCGGTGGACGGCCGCATCTGGAACACGCACTTCCCGCGTCCCTCGGCCGTCGGCAAGGTGACCGGCACACTGGACTACGGGGCCGACCTGGGCCTGAAGCTGCCCCCCGACACTCTCCACATCGCGCTTGTGCAGCCCAAGGTCTCGCACGCCGCCATCCTCGGGATCGACGGAAGCGAAGCCGAGAAGATGCCCGGCGTGTTCAGGGTGGTCACCCACAAGGATGTCACCGGGACCAACCGCATCTTCGGTACCGTCGCCTATCCTTGGAACAAATGTGACGGCTACGACCGGCCCATCCTGTGCGACAGCAAGATCTTCCAGTACGGGGACGCCGTCGCCATGGTCCTGGCCGACACGAAGGAGCGGGCAAAGGCCGCCGCCGAGAAGGTCAAGGTGGACCTGGAGGTCCTCCCCGCATACATGAACGCTCTGGATGCCGCCGCCGACGAGGCCATCGAGATCCACCCCGGTACCCCGAACGTCTTCTTCGAAGTGGATCTGAAGAAAGGCGACCACGAGCGCGTTGAAGAGCTCATCGAGGCTTCACCCCATAAGGTCACCGACAGCTTCTACACCCAGCGGCAGCCCCACCTGACGATCGAGCCCGATGTGGGGTTCGCCTACATCGACGGCGAAGGGGTCGTTACCATCCATTCCAAGAGCATCGCGCTCTATCTGGCCCACTACATGATCTGTGAAGGTCTGGGCCTGGAGGCCGAGAAGCTCCGGCTGATCCAGAACCCGCAGGGCGGCAACTTCGGCTACAAGATCGGCCCGACGCTGGAAGCCTTGTGCGCCGTCGCCACTATGGCCGCCGACGGCCGGCCCTGCTACCTGGAGTACGACTACCATCAGCATATGGTCTACACGGGCAAGCGCGCTCCGACGTACTCCACCATGACCGCTGCGGCCGACGACGGCGGCCGGCTGACCGGCATGACCTTCGACCTCATCATGGACCACGGCGCCTACTCGGAGTTCGCCGACGAACTGCTGGGCAAGGCCTGCCGCTACAGTGGTGGCGGTTTCTACCTGCCGGCGCTCAAGGGTCACGGCCGGACCACCTTCACCAACCACACCTGGGTGTCCGCATTCCGGGCCTACGGCGGCCCGCAGGGCGCCTTCTCCACGAACGTGATCATGGACCAGCTGGCGGAGAAGTGCGGTCTGGACGTCTGGGACTTCATGAACCGGAACG
>DIVX01000116.1:276-3862 GCA_002422505.1 Desulfovibrio sp. UBA6121 | reverse complement strand
CCTTGCGGGCGTAGGTGGCCAGCTTCAGGTTCTCCTCAACGGTCAGGTTGCCGAAGATGCGGCGGCCTTCCGGCACAAGGGCCATGTCCAGGTCGGACACGATTTTGTGCGGCGGAACGTTCAGGATGCTCTGGCCGTTGAAGAGGATGTCGCCCTCGGTGACGCGGGGAGCCTCCGGGGGGGGCAAACGGCAAATGGACAGGAGCGTGGTGGACTTGCCAGCGCCGTNNTTGTAGTTATCTCTTTACCCCGGAATTTAATGCTGCCGGTGCGCGGCTGAAGCAGCCCGGAAATGGTGCGCAGCGTGGTGGACTTGCCAGCGCCGTTGGCGCCGATCAAGGTCACGATTTCGCCCTCCTTCACGTCGAAGGAGATGCCGTGCAGGGCCTCGATGTTGCCGTAACGAACCTTGAGGTTCTTGACTTCCAGGAGCGTTTTCAAATCGTATCATCTCCGAGGTAGGCTTTGATGACCGTGGGATTCTTCTGGATTTCCTCCGGCGTGCCATCGGCTATGGTGGTGCCGAAATCGACGACCTTGATGCGCGAGCACAGGCTCATGACGACCTTCATCTGGTGCTCGATCATCCAGATGGTGACCGGGTAGTTGTCGTAAATCCAGCGCACCAGCTTGATGAGCCCTTCCACATCCGAGGAGTTGAGCCCGGCGGCGGGCTCGTCCAGGAGCAGCAGCGAGGGCTTCACGCTCATGGCGCGGGCTATTTCCACCCTGCGCTGCACGCCGTACGGCAGGTTGCGCGGCAACTCATAGGCGCAGTCCTTCAGGTCCATGGCCTCCAGCAGCTCCCAGGCGATGGCGTCTATGGCCTTCTCGCGCTGGGTGTAGTTCTTGGTGCGCAGAAAGCAGTCCATGAGGCTGTAGCCCAGGCGGTAGTGCTGGGCGATGCGGATGTTGTCCAGGACATGCATCTCGCCCCAGAGACGAATGCCCTGGAAGGTGCGCGCAACGCCAAGGGCCGTCACCTGATGGGGCCTGAGGCCCTTGGTGTCCTGGCCGTTCAGGCGCACGCTGCCTTCGCTCGGCTGATAGAAGCCGGAAATGAGGTTGAAGACGGTGGTTTTGCCCGCGCCGTTGGGCCCGATGAGGGCCACCAGCTCGTGCTCGCCAAGCTCGATATTGAAGTCGTTCACCGCGATGAGGCCGCCGAAGCGACGGGTGAGTCCATTTATCTCAAGAAGCGACATGCTCTCTCCGGCTCACTATTTGAAAGAATAGTACTTGCGCAATTTCGGGAACAGGTCCGACAACTCCTTGTTTCCCATGAGCCCTTCCGGCCGGAACTGCATCAGCAGAATCAGCAGCAGGGGAATGACCACCCATTTCCACACGCCCAGGAAGCGCAGGGCCTCCATGAGCACCGTGAACAAAATGGCCGCCAGGGCCGTGCCCGAAAGCGAGCCCATGCCGCCCAGGTAGACCATGACCATGATCTCGGTGGAGCGCATGATGTCGAAGCTCTGCGGGTTCACATAGCCCAGGATGTGGGCGTACAGGCCGCCCGCCAGCCCGGCCAGGCCGGAGGACAGCATGAAGGCGATGAGCTTCATGCGATTGGTGTCCACGCTCATTATCTCCGCCGCGATCTCGTCCTGGCTGATGGCCGGAACGCCCTTGCCCAGGGTGGAGGTGACGAAGCGCCGCAGCAGCCATACGGTGAACAAGGTGCCAAGCATCACGAAGATGAGCATCCAGGGGATGTCCAGCACGGCCTTCATGCCGTTTTCCGTGGCGCTCATGCCCATGAAGCCTCTGGGCCCGCCAAAGATTTCCATGTTGTTGATGGCCGAGATGACGATGTAGTTGGCCGCCAGGGTGATGATGGCCAGGTAGTCGCCGCGTGTCTTAAAGGAAGGGATGGCCACCACAAGCCCGGCCACGGCGGCGGCAAGCGAGCCCACCAGCAGGGCCACGGGGAAGCCGATGAACGTGAGGTAGCCGGGCAGAAGCGGCGCGCCCAGCATTTGGTTTTTGCTGAACATAAGCACGGTGCAGATGGATGACACGTAGGCCCCCACGCACATGAAGCCGCCGTGCCCGCAGGAGAACTCGCCCATGTAGCCGTTGACGAGGTTCAAGCTGGTGGCCAGCATGATGTTGACGCCCATGAACATGAGCACGGACACGTGGTACGGGGTCAACAGGCCCGCCTGGGCCAGGCCCGCAATGACCGCGAACAGCGCGAAGATGCCGATGGTGACGGTATGTTTCTGCATTGGCTCGCCCCGCCTAGATCTTCGTGGTCTGCGCCACGCCGAAGATGCCCGTGGGTCTGAGCCAGAGGATGATCAGGAGCACCGAGAAGGCGAAGAGGTCGCGCAGGGTGCTGGGAAACACGGCCACAACGCCGATCTCGATGAAGCCCAGCAGAAAACCGCCCACAATGGCTCCGCGGATGTCGCCAATGCCGCCCACAACCGCCGCGATGAAGGCCTTCCAGCCAATGAGCGCGCCCATGTAAGGTTCAAGAATGGGGTAGCTCATGGCGAAGAGGATGCCCGCAAGCCCGGCCATGCTCGAACCCAGGATGAAGGTGAACACAATGATGGTGTCCAGCGGAATGCCCATGAGCGGGATGGCGAACTTGTCGTAAGAGATGCCGCGCATGGCCATGCCGATCTTGGTCTTGGAGACGATGGTTTCCAGGAACAGGAACACGGCGATGGCGGCCACGATGACGATGACTTTGAGATTCGTCACCGAGACGCCGTCGCCAAGATTCCACACCACCTTGTCAATGAGGTCGGGGAAGCTCTTGCGTGTGGCGCCAAGCAGGGCCAGGTTGCCGTTCTCAAGCATCAAACCGGCCATGAGCGCGGTGATGACCACGTACAGCCTGTTCGCGCCCTTGCGGCGCAGGGGGCGGTACATGGTGCGCTCAAGGGCGACGCCCACCAGCGAGGTGAGAATCATGGTGACGGGCACGGTGATGGCCAGCGCCAGGGCGGGGTTCATCTCCAGGCCCAGGGGCAGGCCGCCGGTTCCCAAAAGCGAAACGGCCACGAAGAAGGCGATGTACGCCCCCACCATGAAGATATCGCCGTGGGCGAAATTGATGAGGCGGAGCACGCCATACACCAGGGTGTAGCCCAGAGCGATCAGGGCGTAGAAACTGCCAAACTGCAACGCGTTCAGAATATGCTGAAAAATTTCCACCGGGGGCACCTTGGCTTTGAGAGTGAAGCTTGCGCGCTGTTCAGACCGGGCCGACGCCCCAGGCCGGGGCGGGGCAAGCCGGGCTTGCGCTGCGCAAAACGAGGCGGGCGGGGACCGTTTCCGGCCCCCGCCGCGCACAATGCCATTGGGATGTCTACTCGGGGCAGACGGTTTCCTTGAACTCGAACTTGCCCTCGGGGCTGATCTGGACAACCACGGCGCACTTGTTCGGGTCACCGGTGCCGGCAAACTTCATGTTGCCGGTGATGCCTGCGAATTCCTTGATGTTGGCCAGGGCGTCGCGGACGAGCTTACGCTCGGCCTTGATGTCCTTCTCGACCTTGCCAACGGCCTGGATGGCCTGCAGCACAAGGCGGGTGGCGTCCCAGGTCAGGGCGGCCACGTCGTCCGG
>DIVX01000116.1:0-163 GCA_002422505.1 Desulfovibrio sp. UBA6121 | reverse complement strand
CCCCAGGCGTCGGAGCCCATGAAGGGACCCTGGTAGCCCAGGTCGTGGGCCTGCTTCACGATGAGCGCGACCTGATTGTAGTTGTCGGGGATGAAAATGAAGTCAGGCTTGGCGGCAACGATCTTGGTCAGCTGCGCGGAGAAGTCCTGGTCCTTGGTGCCGT
>DIVX01000066.1 GCA_002422505.1 Desulfovibrio sp. UBA6121 | reverse complement strand
CGTCGTTGGTCTTGGTCGCGGCTTCCTTGAGGAGCTGCGCGCCCATGTTCTCATAAGGGTCTTCGAGCTCGATCTCTTTGGCCACGGTCACGCCGTCATGCGTCACCGTCGGGGCGCCCCATTTCTTGTCCAAAGCGACGTTGCGGCCCTTGGGGCCCAGGGTGACTTTCACGGCATCGGCAAGGGTATCAACACCGATCTTCAGCCCGGCACGGGCGGTCTCGTCAAAACGAATGGTCTTGGCCATGATCTCGTACGCTCCTGTTTCTAGAAGATTTAGCGGGTTACGCCCGATTATTTCTCAATGACGGCCAGGATGTCTTCCTGGCGCATGATGACGCATTCCTCGCTCTCCATCTTGAACTCGGTGCCTGCGTATTTGGCGAACAGGACCACATCGCCCTTCTTGACCTGCATTTTGACCTTCTCGGTGCCGGGGCCTGCGGCCACGACGGTGCCGCGCATGGGGCGCTCCTTGGCGCTGTCCGGGATGATGATGCCGCCAGCGGTCTTTTCCTCTTCGGGCAGGCGCTGGATGATCACGCGGTCGTGCAACGGGGAAAGCTTCATGTGGAACTCCTCCATAAAAAGTAGTGTGTTGAACGCCCCACCGTACCGGTCGGCTGAAGGGCCGTGCGGAAAGACAAGCGGTCCGGCATGGGCGAAGGAAAGATAAGCAGGGGTCCGGGGATGTCAACGGCGGCGGACGAGGTTTTTCGTCCGCGCGCACGCGCGGGCCGCACAAGGCGCGCCGAGCCGTTCTTTCGCGCGGGCGGCCTTGGCGCCAGCACGCCGAACCCCCAAAGCCGCGCGCCTCAAGGCGAACCCGCCGCAATCAAACTACATTCCAGTATCGCCGCATCAATTTTCGCGTACATTCACGTGAAATTGTTTTGACCTGCAACCCGTTCCATAGTCTTTTTGACTCCATAAAAATTGCGTTCGCAATTCCAGAGCCTTCGGTCCGCTTTCGTTGTGCCTGGCCCATGGGCGGCACGACCACAGGCTACGGCTGCAGCCTCGCGGCGACGCAGAGCCCGGTGACGGGCTCCAGCAGCACAGCAGTCGGCAAGACGATGCCCCGGCCTGCGGCGTCGCCTACCACTACCGCACCAAGGCCACCCTCGGCGGCGCGAATGACTGCGGCGCCGACATGGGCGCGGACTGCCGCCTGATAGAGGAACTGGTGCTGGGCATCGGCGTTGGCTACGGGCACAAGCGCAAGGCCATTGCCGACAACGGCGCCGAGAGCGCCGGGGACAGCGATGGGCTGAGGCTCTACGGCAGCTCTACCAACCTCTGGAGGGCTTTTTCCTCGACGGCTTGCTGGGCGTAAACCGCCAGGACTTCGACCTGAGCCGCTACGAGAGCGTGGCGGGCGGCTATGCCGAGTCGCAGCGCCAGGGGCTCCTGCCCCTATAAGATGGTCTGGGCGTTTGGCCTACAGGACTGGCGCGTGCCCGGCGCAGGGTTTTGGGCGGGGGGAGGCGAAGGGGGCAGGGAACACAAAGCAAAAAACCGGGGGGCCGAAGCCGACCCCCCGGCGAGGGCGAGACGCGGACGGGCCGCTGACCCTTTGGCGGCTAGGCGCGCAAACCCTGCGGCTTTTCGCCGGGGTACAGGCTCTCGAATCCCTCGCGCACCTGGCGCACGTAGTCCGCATCGCGGCGCGAGGGGTCGTGATAGCGCGGATCGCGCATCATCTCGCGCAGGCGCTGGGGGGTAAGCCCCTGGGCGGGCGCGCCCTCGCGCGGGCGCAGGGCGCTCTCGCTCACCAGCGGGGCCACGCGGGCAAAGGCCTGCACCACGCGGGCGTCATCCGCCGCGCCGCTGGCCTCCAGCCGCTCCATAAGCTCCTTGCCGCCCAAGGCCAGCACGGCCTTGCGCGCGGCCTCCAGCACGCCCTGGGCCGCGCCGCCGTGCACCTGGCGCAGGGCCACCAATTCACGCTCGCGGGTCTTCAAGCGCTCGGTCCTGGCCGCCTCGTGGCTGTCCTGCAAGGCCTGCACGTTCAGCGGCAGGAACCAGGCGTACAGCCCGGCCACCTGGGCATCGGTGAGGGCGAGTTCGTGGGCCTTGTCCAAAAAGGCCGCGCGCAGCGCCTCGTTGATGCTGAACTCTTCCGGCATGTCCAGCTCGGGCAGGCGGTAGTCCGCCGGGCTTGCGGGGCAGGCCTCCCCGGCCGGGCAGCCCCCCAGGGACAGCAGCGAGCCCAAGGCCTCGCCCTGGGAATCGCCCTTTCTGCCCAGCAGGCGCTGGGCGTGCACCAGGGCCTTGATGGCTTCATCCTTGGTGGCGTACTTGGCCAGGGCCGGGTGCTGGCGCAAGGGCAGCTGGACTTCCGCGCCGCTGGCGTCGCGGCCGGGCGCGGTCCAGTCCTCCGGCAGGGTGGCGCGCCAATCCGCCTGGCCGGGGGCGGTCTGCGCAGCGGCGGTTTCGGGACGTTTGCTTTCGCGGGGGCGGGCATCGGGCATGATGGTCTCCTTGGTTCGACGGTTTGCGTGCGCCCCCGAAAGCCCGGCCCAGCGCCGGTTCCGGGAAGCGCCGCAAGTATAGCGCCGGGTTTGGCGCCGGGGCGAAATCACCCCATTCTTGGCCGGGAAAAGGACAAGAATTCCGTCTTGACAGCGATTCAGCCCAGGTACAGCTCCGCCGCCTGGAACACCCGCTGCCCGGTGAAGCCGAAAAGCCTGGTGAACTTCGGCCAACGGGGGTCGGGCTCGTGGCCGTCCTCTGTGCGCAGGCCCACGATGCGCGCCTTGCCCAGGCGGCGGGCCAGGCCTTTGAGCTCCTCCAGGTCGGCACGCAGGGCGCGCACCGTGGCCGGCCCAAAGCGCAGCAGCTCCAGGTGCAGCTCCAGGCAGTCCTGATGCTCGGCCAAAGCGGCGGCGGCGTAGGGCCCGCGCGCATCTACCAATTCGTAGAAGCGCAGGCGCGGCGCCAAGGCCAATGCCCCTAACGAAGGATGTGCGTTTTCAACCCTCTGCATGGCCATGGTGTTCGGCTCCTCCCCTGGGCAAAGCCCTTGAGCATAGCGCCCGTAGCGCTTCGCGGTTATTTCCGCTGCAAAAAATCCGCCTTTTTCCTGTTGCCAACCGCAAACAACGGGTATATTGAGGGGCGCGTGAGGGTGATGGCTTTGCCTGTGCGCGGATGTCCCGTGTACGGGTCCTGTTCGTTCCCCCTGCACCCGGACCTTCGGCCCGGCCGCTTAATCGGCGAGCCGTGGGCAAGGATTCCCTGGCGGAATCCCCCGGGGTACGGAATTTCTGTTCAGTGTTGTACCACCACAAATAGAGAGGAAGAGTCCATGAAAAAGCTGTTTGCTGTCATGATCGTCGCTGCCCTGGCCCTCGGCGTTTCCGCTTGCGGTGAGAAGAAGGCCGAAGAGAAGCCCGCTGAGCCCGCTGCCGCCGCTGCTCCCGCCGCCCCGGCCGAGGCCAAGCCCGCTGACGCCGCCGCTGCTCCGGCCGCTGACGCCGCCGCTGCTCCCGCCGCCCCCGCCGAAGAGAAGAAGCCCTAAGCTTCGCAAGTTGACTGTTTTGAGGGGGGCCTTCGGGTCCCCCTTTTTTTTGCCCTGGCCGCGTCAACCCTGCGGCCGCGCCGCGCCTCCGCCCGGAGCACAGCCCCCGTCTCCCCCCGCGCTTCCGGCGGCCTGGTCGAGCATCCGCCGGATGTGCAGGGCCAGGCTGCGCCGCCCCTCGTTGAAGGCGGCACGCTGCGGCTCTGGCGTAAAGCTGGTGCTGCGCACAAAGGCTCGCGCCTCCAGGTCCTCCAGCACCGCCTGCCCGGCCTGGCCTTCAAAACAACGTGCGTAGCACGCAAGCAGGCTCTCTTTGTCATGCATGGCTTTTTTCCTCCTGCGCGGAAGCATAGCACTGCGACCGCACGGTGGATGAAATGACCCCGTTTTGGACAGGCAAAAAGACATTTTTAGCGTCTTGACAGCCCCTGCAGAAACAAAGCGCAGGACGCAAGAAAACGGCCCGGCCCCCGCAAACGAGGTCTCCGGGCCGCTGAGTCCTTGGGCCGGTGAAGGCGAGAGCTACTTCTTCTTGAGCAGCACCTGCACCGCTGCGGCGTTCTTGCCTGCGTGGCCGTACTGCAGCTCCATGCCGTCCTTGGTCAGCGTGCCGAGCATAAAGCCTTCGTCGTGGTCGGCGATGAAGATTTGCCCGTTGGAGCTGATGGTGCCGCTGAAACCCTCGGTGCGGTCTTTCTTGAGCGCGGCCAGGCGGTAGGTTTTGGTGCCATGGAAGGCGGTTCCGTGCTGCTCGGTGACGGTGAGCACGAGCTTGCCGGTATGATACCCGCCCTTCACCTCGTGCACGCTGGGCGCACCCTCCCAGGTGCCCACAAGATTCGGCGCATCCGCAGCCAGGGCCACGGAGGCCAGGCACAGTACGGCCAGCAAAGCAAAGGCGATGGTCAGGCGTTTCATGGCGTTCCTCGGTATGGTTCGGGTTTGGCGCAAGCAAATGCTCCGCCGGGTTCCCCCAACTCTACCCCGCTACGAACATTGCCGCAACGCCGGATGCGTATTTCGAGGCCATTTTTTCTCCAAACCGGGCAGGCGTGCCAGAACTTCGCGCCTGTGCTTGACTTTTTTGCAACTCGTGCTGATTGTGAATTCCGTCACGTGCGCGGGCATGTCCCCTCTGACCACCGCAACGGCGACACGCAAGGGAGACCATGGGCCAAAGCACCAGCAAATGCGACCAGCCGGGCCAAGGCTTTGACCAGGCCCGGCCCAGCCGCGCCTATTTCGACCGCAAGGACTACGACCTGTTGCGCATCGTGTGCGACGTGGTGGAGCGCGAGGACGCGCCCAGCCACAAGAAGCTCCTTGCGCCGTACATGCACCCCCACGGCATCAAGGAAATGGCCGCCACGCGCGGCTTGCGCATCGCCTACGCCGTGGTGCACCTGCTGGGCTCCCTGGAAACCGGCAAGGCCGAGGACCGCCTCTCGGCCCTGCGCTCTTTGCACGCGGAGGTGCTGACCACAGCCCAGAGCGGCCTGCGCCGCAACACGGCCCGCGTGCTGGTGCAGCTCATGAAGGACATGGTGCGCGCCCATGGCGACACCCTGACCCAGCTTATGTTCGCGCGCGACTTCCGCGAGGCCTGCTCCGGCAAGCCGCGCGTCATCCGCAGGCACCTGGCCGCCTATCATCTGCTTGAAATGCCAGAGGACCAAAGCCAGATAGCCTTTGACGACCACGTGCACGACGCCAACACCAAGGGCCGCAAGTCCTCCACCCACCTGGTGCTCGATGCCTGGATCAAGGGCATCAAGACCCTGACCGTGGTGTACTACAACCACGTGCCGCGCAAGGCCGCCGCAGAGCTTCTGGAGGCCGCGCGCATCCTTGAACTCAAGGTGCGCATCGGCATCGAGTTCACGCCGCGCTTTCGCGGCCGCTTCCTCAAGCTCATCTGGGTGCCGGGAGGCTTTAGCAGCCCTACGGAATTTCTTGATTTTCTTGCCCAGCCCGGCACAGAGGCCTTCATGGACGAGGCGCGGGCCGTGTCGCAGTACCACCAGCGCTACGTGGCCGAGGTTTTCGCCCGCTTCAACGAGGTGCACCGCCCGGCGCTCAACCGCGAGTTCGGCCTGGAGCTGCCCTCCCTGGTGGAGGCCGAGTTCCGCCGCTTCGTGGGCGCGGGCCAAGCCTCGCTGCAGCACCTGGGCAAGTTCATCCACGACCGTTTGCTGCCGCAAATGCAGCAGCAGGCCGTTTTCTTGCGCCACGAGGCCAAAACCGCCAGCGCGCCGGAGCGCGACGAGATCCGCCAGCAGCTGGGGCGGTTGGTCAAGCTGGATACCGACGAAATCATCGACCGCTTCCTTTCGGCCCAGCGCAACCCCACCCTGCGCAACCCGGACATCCCCACCGACGACCCGGCCGCCCCGGCCCTGCTGCGCCTTGCGCCCCAGGAGCTGACCCGCCGCCTGCAGGCCCTGCACCCGGCGGCGCGCATCACCTTGAGCCTGGGCAACCTGCGCGTGGAAGAGGTGCTGGAGATTTTGTACGACTGCCGGGGGGCCATAACCCACCTGGAAATCGTGAACATGAAGGACCGCGCCCTGGGGCGCGAGATCGACCGCGAGCGCATCAACGCCCTGCAGGAGGCGCTGAACACCTCCAACGTGGTCAAGCTCAAGAAGCTCATCCGCGAGATCATCGAGGCCGTGCCCGCCCCCAGCATCCGCGAGAAGCTGGAGGAGATTCTCTACGACATCTCCACCCTGCACGCCTGCTACCGCAAGACCCCGCTGGCCTCGTGCATCGGCACAGACTCCACCGGGCAGTCCAGCCGCCTGTACGGCATGGGCATGGTGGTGGACGACACCCTGCCCGCACGCGCCCGGCGCATCCTTATGAACATGCCGGAATCGCTGAGCAAGCGCCTGGACGTGCAGGCCGGGGCGCGCAAGCGCGTTACCGATCTGCCCGACGATGACCGCGAGCCCGAACGCGGGCTGCTGCACGCCCTGGCCATGGCCCTGCCCCGGCTGCGGCCCCTGGTGCGGCCACGCAGCGTGGAGTGGCTGGCCGAAACCTTCCGTCTTACCCCCGGCAAGGCGGGCAATGTCTGGCTCATGGGCGGCATTCAGCGCGAGCACGGCGCAGAGGCCGGGCTGGGCCTGGAAGAGCCGCCCGCCAAGCAGCCCGCCCGCAGGCTGCACCCGCGCTACCTCAACTCCAGCCTCAAAATTGGCCTTAAGATCCTGGCCGGGTTCATCCCTGCGGCCCTCACCTTCGGCCTTACCAAAGACTGGTGGGTGCTGGCCTGTTTCGGCGCGTTTCTCTGGTTCGGCATCACCGGCGTGCGCAACATCATTCAGATGGTGCTGTCTTCCGGCGGCATCGGCCGCTCGTCGCTCTTGCGCTGGAACGATCTGGTGAGCTGGGACCGCCTGGCGGATTCGCTGCTGTATACCGGCTTTTCCGTGCCGCTGCTCGACTATCTGGTCAAAACGCTCTTCCTGAACCGCCTGCTCGACATCAGCCTGTCCACGGCTCCGCTGGCGCTGTATACGGTCATGGCCCTGGCCAACGGGCTGTACATAATGAGCCACAACCTGCTGCGCGGGCTGCCCAAGGCCTCGGCCTTCGGCAACCTGTTCCGCTCGGTGCTCTCCATTCCCCTGGCCCTGGTGTACAGCGACCTCATAGTGCTGCTGCTGCGGGCCGAAGGCTATGAAGACGCCGCGCAGATGGTGGAGCCTTGGGCCGCCATCATTTCCAAGTTCGCCAGCGACTGCGCCGCCGGACTCATAGAGGGTCTGGTGGACCGCGCCCAGGCTGCGCGCCTGCGCGTGTGGGACTACAAGGTCAAGCTCAACCAGCTTTTCGACACCTTCCAGCAACTGGAGCTGCTTTTCCCGCAGGAGGACGTGCTGGCGCTTCTGGAATCGCCCAAGCAGTTCATGCTCACCATGAGCTACGAGCACAAGGGCCTGGAAAACATCATCATCGTCAACGCCCTGGACCTGCTGTATTTCTGGATGTACCAGCCCCGCGCGCGCACCGTGCTGGCCGGGTACCTGCAAGAGATGAGCGTGGAAGAACGCAAGGTCTTTTTGCTTTCGCAGTACGTGCTGCTGCGCGAGCGCGAGATAAGCCAGCTCTTTTTGGACGGCCTGGTGGGCAAGAATTTCGCCCGCGCCCTGGCCTTCTATCTCGACACCAGCCGCCAGTATCTGGAGGACATCCAGAGCCTGGCCGCCCGCCTGGAAACAAAGGTGCCGCCCACGATCCTGACCCCGGAAGCGGCCTAAGCCTCCAGCTCAGCCTTTCCCTGGGCGAAACCAGGGGGAGAGGGCAGGCGGCCCTTCTCACCTCCTGTGCGCTGCTTGGTCCGCAGCACAGGCGCACAAAAAAAGAGCCAGCGAGTTGCCCAGCTGGCTTCCTGAGTGCATTTTCTGACAGAATCACACCATATTACGNNCGCCGCCGCAGCACAGGCGCACGCATAAAAAGAAGCCAGCGAGTTGCCCCGCTGGCTCCCTGAATACAACTTCTACTGGAATCACTCAGCGTTACAAAACAATCCGCCCATCAGCCGAGTTGGAGAGGCTGTGAACAACGTCGTGCAACTCCGCTGCTAGCCCCCGGTGTGGATCATGTCGGCCATGAGCAGTTGCCGGGCGCGCTTCTCGTCGAGCTTCACGCCCGTCCACAGCTCAAACTGGGCCAGGCCCTGGTGCAGGAACATGTTTTGCCCGGAAATGCAGGCCACGCTTGCCGCCTGGGCGTCCTGGATGAGCCTGGTGCGCACGGGGTTGTAGACCATGTCGAACACCAGCGAGACATTCGCGAAGCCATCTTGCGGCCAGGGCGATTCGCCCACGTGCTGGCCCGTGGTGCCCAGCGGCGTGGCGTTGATGATGAGCGACCAGGGGGTGCTGGCGCGCTCGTCCCAGGGCACGGCGCGCAGGCCGAAGTCCCGCGCCAGGGCGTGGGCCTTGCCCGGGGTGCGGTTGGCCACGGCCCCGTCGGCCACGCCAAGGGCCTTCAAGGCCGCGCAGGCGGCGCGCGCTGCCCCGCCTGCCCCAAGCACCAGGGCGGAGGCCAGGGCCTCTTTGTGGGGCAAAAGCGGCGCGATGATGCCGTCCACGTCGGTGTTGTCGCCCATGAGCTTGCCGTCGCGCCAGAACAGGGTGTTCACAGCGCCCACGGCCTTGGCCCGGTCGGTCAGGCCGTCCAGGTAGGGCAGCACGGCCTGCTTGTGCGGAATGGTGACGCTGACGCCCTTGATGCGGCGCACGCGCACCTCGGCCAGGAAGGCCTTGAGCTTGTTGCCCGGCTCCGTGGGCCAGGCCACGTACGCGCCCGGCAGCCCGGCCTCCTTGAGGCCCCAGTTGTGCAGCAGCGGGCTTTTGGTGTGGCCCAGGGGCCAGCCGATGATGCCGTACTGACCCAGCGGCTTCTTGTTCGGGATGGGCTTCACGCGCTACTTCTTCTTTGCGGACGGCTTCGCCGGTTTGGGGGGGGTCGCCTTCTTGGCCTGGGGCTTGGCGGCTTCCAGGGCCTTGATCTGCTCTGCGGCGTACTCGGCCCCGGCGCGCAAGGCCGTAACGTTCAACGGCACGATCTTGGGGGCCATGACGGCGGAGAGGCAGTCCTCCACGGTGGACAGCTTGATGATGCCCGTGGCGGCCACGTAAGCGCCCAGCATGATGGTGTTCACCGCGCGGGCGTTGCCCACCTTGTCGGCCAGCTCGTTGGCGGGCACCAGAATGGTCTTGATGCGCCCGCCCTTTTCCACCAGCTCCGGGTCCACCAGGGACGAATTGACGAGCTGCAGGCCGCCGTCCGCCAGCTTGGGCTGGAACTTGTCCAGGCTGGGGCGGTTCATGACGATGAGGCTTTTGGGCGTGTTGATGATGGGCGAGCCGATCTCCTCCTCGCTCAAAACCACGGTGCAGTTGGCCGTGCCGCC
>DIVX01000067.1:30755-33903 GCA_002422505.1 Desulfovibrio sp. UBA6121 | reverse complement strand
CCTTGGCCTGGTCCGGGGTCTCCTCAAAGCCGAAGGTGGCCTCGAACTCGCGGTACATCTCGCCCGGGGGACCGTAGGAATAGCCCTTGGCCACGCGGCGGAAGGCGTACATCTCCACCAGATCCTGGGCGATCTTCTCAATGGCCTTGCGGGCGCGCTCCGTGCTTTTGGCCCACTGGCTGCCGCCCAGCTTGTCCAGGCGCGGGTTCACGCCCTCTGGCCCCTTGAAGCGCTGCACCAGGTTCAGCCGGTCCACGGGCAGGTACAGCTTATCCTCGCCGTCAAAAAACAGCAGCAGGTAGTCGTTGGCCACGTCGCCTATTTTAAGGTGATGCAGCCCGCCGAAGCGGGAGAGGCCGTACTCGCGGTGCACCAGCAAATCATCCGAGGCCAGGTCGTCGTGACGCGAGAGGCCCTCGAAGGCCTGCTTGCGGTCGGCCCGCACCTTGGGCGCGGCGGCGGGCTGGAGGATGTCCTCCGGCAGGATGGACAGGTTGCAGCAGCCTATCTCCATGCCTGCCTTGAGCGGCGAAATGAGTGCGCATACGCCCTTGCTCCCGGCCTGGAAGGCCTGGCTTACGGCGATGCCCTCCTGCTCGGCCAGGCCCAGAAATTTCTTGCGCGAACGCTCCGTGTGGAAAGAGAGCACCACCTGCGCGCCAGAGGCGCCCCAGTCCTTGAGCGCCGTGGTCAGCGCGGTCCAGGGCCTGCGCGCCTGGTCCGGCCTCCAGAACAGATCGCTGAAGCTCTGGTAGCTTTTTTCCGGCAGGTCGAGCCCTTGGCGCTCCTGGCCCATCACGAGATCCTCGAACACCACCTGCCGCTTGCCCAGCCAGGTCTTGCGGGCGCGCTCCTCCGGCCAGCACAGGCTGGCCAGGGGCCAGCGCCAGCCGCTTTCGCCCTGCTCCCGCTCCAGAAACGAGCGCCAGCCCGCGTGCTGGTCCTCCAGCCTGCTGCGCAACTCCTGCGAGGAAGCCAGGATGTACACGGCGTCCTGCGGCAAAAAGGCGTCCAGGGGCGCGGCCTCCGGGTAGAACAGCCCCGGCCAGATCTGCGTGTCGGCGCGTTCCAGTCGTTCGGAGAGCTCGCGCTCCTCGCCCACGGCCATTTCTCCGCTCACGCGCAGCTTGCGCCACAGCTCCAGGGCCTGGCCCATGGTTTGCTTGGTAAGCACCGCCGGGGCCACGGGCAAGAGGGTCATTTCTTTCAGGTCCGCGCGGGAGCGTTGGGTGGCGGGGTCGAACAGGCGTATCTCGTCCAGGGTGTCGCCAAAGAATTCCAGGCGCAGGGGCAGCGGGTAGCCTGCGGCGTAGATATCCACAATGTCGCCGCGAACGGCGATTTCCCCCGGCGCGGTGACCACCGGGCGGCGCACGTAGCCCCAGGCGATGGCCTGGTCCAGCACCAGCTCCGGCGACATGTCCTCGCCCTTGGTCAGGGTGAGGCTGCTCTGCTCCACCACCTCCTGCGCGGGCCAGCGCGGCAGCAGGTTATCTACCGTGAGCAGAATGATGCGCGGCTTGCGGCCGAAGCTGAGGGCGTGCAGCGCCGCCCAGCGCTGGCCCCATTCCTCGGCGGCGGGCTTTTTGGGCAAATGCTGCGGCAGGGTGATGACAGCGGACTCGAAACTCGGAGTCAGTTCGTCATCGGCCCCGGAAAACAGCGTCAGCAGGGCGTGCAGATCGCGGAACTCCCGCGCCCCTGCGGCCACGAGGACGACCTCCTGCCCTTTGGCGCGCAGGCTGTGGGCCAAGAGGGCCTGGGTGCCCGCGCCGCTCTTGAACACGCGCAAAGTGGCGCCCTGACCTTTGAAGAAATCGGCAAGACCGGAAGGAAACAGCAAGGGCAATGCTCCACCGCACGCAACCGCTTGTGGCGGCGGCGCGCTCTCTGTGCATGATAAAAGGCCGCCGCTTCGCACAATGCGCGAAGGGGCGGCCTTGAGGGCTCAAAATACGCGCTGTCGGTTAGACGACGCCGAGGGCTGCGTGCTCCTCGTTGCTCAAGAGCTTGTTCAGGTCCAGCAGAATGAGCAGCCGGTCCTCAAGCTTGCCGACGCCGCTGATGTACTCGGAATCAAGGCCGGACACAACAGGCGGTGGCGGCTCCACCGTGTTGGAGGGTATGCGCAACACCTCAGACACGGAGTCGACCACGAAGCCGACGACCATGCTGCTGATTTCGATGACGATGATGCGGGTATGTTTGTCGTGCGCCCGGTCCGCCAGCTTGAAACGGCGGCGCAGGTCGATGATGGGAATGACCTTGCCGCGCAGGTTGATGACGCCTTCGACGAACTCCGGTGCACGGGGAACGCGGGTTATCTCCATGGTGCGGATGATTTCCTGCACCTTGAGGATGTCCACGCCGAACTCTTCCTCGCCAATGCTGAACGTGACGAGCTGGATCAGGGCATCGTCCTGGCGTCTCACATTCTCTTCCATAATTCCGGCTCCTTGGTTGCACCTTGCTCAAAAACCGTTCCGCAGGCACGGCATTTCACACCTAATTCCACTTGCAGCATCCGGGCGCTTTGTCAATGCATTTTTACGCTGGCTGGTTGGCCGCCTGCGGATTACACGGAGGTTTGACGGACGCCCGGGAAACGGGTAACTGCCATAAAAAGGCATCGGTCAAAACAGCCCACAACTTTATGCGCAAGGAACTTGAACCCATGGGACAATTCGCAATTTCTGAAGACTCCTTCACCCTTGAGGAGCAGATCAAGTCCCTGGGGGACGATGAACTCCTGGACTTCTGGGAGGAAACGCAGCACCTGGCGCGCGTAATGGCCGCCGGGCAAGACCTTCCGGGCGACCTGCCCGACGACGACCGGCTGCACCCGGAATACGAACGCCTGATTCTGCAAGAGTTGCAGGTGCGCTCCAGCCGGGGCGAACTGCGCTAACGGCTTTTTTGCTCTAGGCAAAAGAAAAGGCCGGTCTTTCGGGACCGGCCTTTTTGTGTTTGCTGGAGCGGGAAACGAGATTTGAACTCGCGACTTCAACCTTGGCAAGGTTGCNNTACCGCTGAGTTATTCCCGCTCAAATTGAACCAGAGCGCCCCCCGCAAACCGGGGGAGTGTCAAAGGGGGCCGACCTGGGCCGACCCCCCGTAATGGACCTGGAGCGGGAAACGAGATTTGAAC
>DIVX01000067.1:0-30726 GCA_002422505.1 Desulfovibrio sp. UBA6121 | reverse complement strand
TACCGCTGAGTTATTCCCGCTCAAAAGGGAGCTCCTTCTAGCTTTGCACCCGAAAACTGTCAAGCTTTGAATTCAATTTTTCCAGATTTCTTCAATACCCGGTGCGGCTCGAAGCTCACGGCAGGGGCTTTACCCTCCCCGCCCACCTTTTGGCAAGGGGGAACAAGCCCCGGAAGCCACGCTCACCCGTCACTTTCCAGGGGCTTTACAACACCTCTTGTTTTGGTTTATCACGCGCATTCGTTTGTACTCGGAGGGGCCAGCAAGGCGCATCCGCCAGGCCGTCCCTCCCATCCAGGAGATTGCCCATGGAAGCAAAGGATATTCAGTTCTTCCGGGACATGCTCAACTCCATGCTGGAGGACATCCTCCAGAAGGGGCAGGCCACCATCGACGACATGACAGAAACCGTCGAGGTGTACGCAGACCCGGCCGACCGCGCCACGGCCGAGTCCGACCGGGCCTTCACCCTGCGTCTGCGTGATCGCGAGCGCAAGCTCATCAAGAAGATCCAGCAGGCCCTCACCCGCATTGAGGAAGGCGAATTCGGCGTTTGCGTTGAGTGTGGAGACGACATCGGCATTGCCCGGCTCAAGGCCAGGCCGATGACCACCCTGTGCATCAACTGCAAGAGCAAACAGGAAGAAGACGAGATGGTTCGGGGCGACTAGCCCCGCAACAGGCAACGCGGCCCGCAGGCCCGGGTGTTGAATACGGCCCGGCAGCCGGAGCGAACCAGTCCGGGAGGAATACGGTTGGAAGCCAACTTCTTCCGCTTTCTGGCAGGCGAGCTGGCTCCCATTCTCGTCGGCCAGCGCATTGAGAAGGTCCACGGACCGGCGGAAGAAGTGACAGTGCTCACCCTCCACGGCCAGGGCCGCAAATCCCACCTGATCTTCAGGCCCGCCAAGACGGCGGGCCTTCTCTTTGTCTCGGACCAGCGCCCGGCCAATCCCTTCACCGCCCCCTCACGCGTCATGTGGCTGCGCAAGCGCCTTACCGGCCGCAAACTGCTCTCCGCCCGCATGGACTGGCCGAATCTGCGCCTGGGCTTCGCCCTTTCCCCGCGCGACGTGCCCGCCGCAGGGTCCTGGCTCGTGCTCGACCTGCGCACGGAGCTCAGCCTGGCCGACGACTTCCCGGAAACGCAGGCCCCGGCCTGGCCCCCGCTGGCGCGCGTGCTGGACGATGCCGAGGTCTGGCGCGAGCACCCGCAGATCACCCCGCCCCTGCGCAAGCATCTTTCCGCCCTGGCTCAGAGTGACCCCACGCGGGCCGAAGGCCTGCTTGAACGCCTAGCCAAGGGCCTCAACGATGGCTTCTACACCCGGCAAGACGGCCCGCCGCGGCTTTGGAGCGGCATGACCGGGGGGGATGAGCGGCAAGCCACGGCCATGGAGGCCGCCCGTGTGTATGGCGAGCGCGTGCTGTTCTCGCAACTGGCCCGCGCGGAGGAAGCCGAAGCCCAGGACCACGCGGCGGCGGCAAAGAAGCGCTTGAAGCGGCAGCTGGCCTTGCTGGACAAGGACGAAGCCCGCCACGCTGCCCTGGCCGCCCTGGCCCTGCCTGCGGAGGCGCTGCAAATCGCCCTTTCCGGCCTGCGCAGCACCCCGCAGCAGCAAAGCATACGCCTGGAGCACCCGACCCACGGCCTGCTGGAAGTGCCTCTTGATCCACGCCTGAGCCCGGTGGAGAACATGGCCCGATTGTTCCAGCAGGCGGGCAAGGGACGGCGCGGGCTGGAGCATGTGGCGCGCAGGCGCGCGCAACTGCTGGCCGGTGTCGGGCCGGAGCTGCTGCCCGCCAGGGCGCAGCGCCCGCAGACGGCGGCTGCGGAACAGCGTCCAGCCTCGGCGCCGCTGCTCTTACCCAAGCGCTATCAAGGCCTGGCCGTGGCCTGCTTCCGCACTTCCGACGGCTTCCTGGTGCTGCGCGGCAAAAGCAGCCAGGCCAACCACGATCTGCTCTCCAAGGCCGCCGGGCCGCACGACTACTGGCTGCACGCGGCGGGCGGCCCCAGCGCCCACATCATTCTGCGGCGCGACTACCCGGACCAGCTTGTGCCGGAGCAAAGCCTCATGGAGGCCGCCACATTGTGCGCCCTGAAAAGCTGGCGCAAAGATGACGCCAAGGCCGAGGTGCTGCTGGCCCGCGTAAAGGACGTGCGCAAGGTCAAAGGCGCGGCCATCGGCTCCGTGGCGGTGGACGAGGTCGAACGAACCCTGCTGGTGGCGCTGGACGCAACCTTGGGCGCGCAATTGGAAGAGCGCTTGAAGTTCGAGCAGGGAAAGCCGTAAGTTCCCACCCCGTGTTGGCGGAGTCGCCTCTGCCATACTATTTTTTCAAAGCAACCATTCTCGTCGTGCCGCCTTGGCCGAAATCTCGTGTTTGTTGTCATTGCGCCATGCATTGCCCAGGCCTACTGTGCACCCATGAAGCACAACACCTGCCCACAGCACGCCCCTGCCCCCACGCGCCGCGTCGTCATGGCCGCCTACGATGGCGCTGAAGTCCTCGATATCACGGGGCCCTTGAGCGTATTCACCGCCGCCAACGCCTTGCTCGGCAAGCTGGACGCCCCGCAGCGCCTGTACAGCATCGAGATAGCGGGGCCGACCAGAGACGCCGCGCTGCGCACCTGCTCGGGCATTCGCCTGCTGGCCGACGCAGCCTGGCAAGACTGCTGGGGCATGGACACGCTGCTGGTGGCCGGCGGCCCGGCGGCGGAGCATGGCCCGCAAGCCCTTGTGGACTGGCTGCGCCTTGCGGCCCCCACGGCGCGACGGGTGGGCTCCATCTGCACCGGCGCGTTCCTGCTCGCCCGGGCCGGGCTGCTGGAGGGCCGACGCGCCACCACGCACTGGCTCAGGACCGAACAACTTCAAAAGCTCTACCCGAACATTGCTGTTCAAGGGGACGCCCTGCACATCAAGGACGGGCAGATATACTCCTCGGCAGGGGTCACGGCGGGCATCGACCTGGCCCTGGCGCTGCTGGAGGAGGACTGCGGGCGGGCGCTTGCGCTCAATGTCGCGCGGGTCATGGTGGTCTATCTCAAGCGGCCGGGCGGACAGTCGCAGTTCAGCACCGCCCTGCTCAGCCAGTTCCAGGACGGCGGCTCGCTGGCGGCGACCCTCCAATGGCTGCGCGAGAACCATCACCAGGAGCTAAGCAACGAAGACCTGGCCGCGCACGCCTCCATGAGCCTGCGCAACTTCGCTCGGGTCTTCAAGCGCGAAACCGGCACAACACCGGCCCAGTACCTGGAAAGCATCCGCCTTGAAGCTGCCGTCAAACGCCTGGAGGAGACGTGCCAGAGCCTGGAGACCATCGCCCGGGAGTGTGGTTTCCAGTCTGGCGAACGCTTCCGCCTGGCCTTTGCGCGGCGCTTCAAGATCACCCCCGGCCAGTACCGGAACCGGTTCCAGACAGGGACCGGACAAGAACACCATGGAGGACCTGATGAAACGTATTGATTTGGGGCGCGCCCTGCTGCGCCTTGTTATGACTGCGCTCCTGACGACCCTGCCCGCGATGGCGCAGGCGGCTGCCCCGCAGACAGAAACAGAGACCTTCTACGAGGCGCGGCCCGCGCCCGGCGCACAGCAAGTCACCGTCGGGGTGCTGATCTTCCCCGGCTTTGAAATGCTGGACGCCTACGGCCCCATGGAGATGTGGGGCAGCCTGAAGCATGCTCCGGCGCGCTTCTGGGGCGGGGCGGACAAACGCGTGGCCGCGCGGCTGGTCACCATCGCCGCCAAGCCCGGCCCTGTGGCTTCCAACCAGGGGCCCAGCACTGTGGCCGACTACGGCTACAGCGACTCGCCCAAGCTGGACTTCCTGCTGGTTCCAGGCGGAATAGGCGCCGTGCCGCTGGTGAGCGACCCCGCGACGCTGAACTGGCTGCGGGCCCAAAGCGGCAAGACGCAGATCATCATGTCGGTGTGCAATGGCGCTTCGCTGCTGGCCGCAGCGGGGATTCTGGACGGGCGGCCCGCCACGACGAACAAGATGGCCTTCAAAAGCTCAACAGCGCCCGGCCCCAAGGTGAAGTGGGTCAAAAGCGCACGCTGGGTGGATGACGGCGCGGTGGTCAGCTCCTCGGGCGTCTCGGCCGGGATGGACATGACCCTGGCGGTGATCTCCCGCCTGTATGGCAAGAACATCGGCGACTGGCTGGAGCGCATCACCGAGTATGACGCGCACCGCGACCCCTCGTGGGATCCCTTTGCCGTAAAGGCGGGGCTCGTCAACTAGCCTGCAACCTGTCATGGCGCGCAGGGGCTTGCCCTGCGCGCCGTTCACGTGGGGGGGATGGGGAGGAGGGGAAGCTTGTTCGCTCCCTCCGTCAGCAAAGCACATTGCCGCCTTCAGGTTCGAGTGCGGAGCCACCCCTCGCGAGGCGCTGGCAAACACGCAAAAGCCGCAAGCGAATCAGCCGCAAGCGAATCAGTCGGACGTCAAAAATTAAAAAGACCCGCCGAAGCGGGTCTCTCTTGCGTGTGGCGGCACGGCGGGAATTACACCACACGGTTCATCCCCTGCTTGTCCAGCATGGCCAGCACCATGTCCTTCTCCTGGCGCAGGCGTCCGCGCACGCTGGCGCGCACGGCCTCGGTGGAGCCGCCGAACTGGTTCTGACGCTTGCTGTACACCTCGCTCACCAGAGCCTGCTCGAAGCTTTTGGCCCCCGGCGCGGCAACGGCCTGCGCCCCGCCCTTGCCCAGGAACTTGTCGATGGCCTGATTGAAGATGCGCGCCGCGCCAGAGGCTCCGTGCTGCACGGCGGTACTGAACAGGGCCTCGCGCAGGGCAGGCTTGGCGGTCTCTATGTCCACGCCGGTGCGCTCCAAAATCTTCTCTCTGGCGGGCTGGTAGTGGTCCTTTTTGATGAATTCGGTCTGCAAACCCTCGAAGCGTTCGGGCATCTCCGTGGCGATTTTGGCCCATTCCGCAGGCATGCGGCCCTGGGTGGAGCCGGTGTTGGCCGGGCCGGAGCGGCGCAGGCGGTCGGCCAGGGCCGGGTCGCGCTCGGAAAGAAAGTTCAGGAAGCGGTTCATGGTGCCCGCGCGGGAGGAAATCTGGAACTTGCCGTAGCTGGTGCCCCCGGTGCGGTCGAAGCCGATGGCCGCCACGCCCTTTTCGCCGGACTCGAACAGCGCGGCCAGAGAGCCCAGGCCGCTGCCGCCCTGAACCGCCGGGTTGCGCGTCAGGGCCTTTTCCGGGGCCTGCGCCACTGCGGGCTGTTGCGTTGGCAGCTCCTGGCCCGTCAGCCGGGCGATGGTGGACAGGGCGTCCATCATCATGCTGTCCGAGGCCAGGGACATGTCCAGACCGAAGGCCTCCCCGGCGGACTCCTCGCCCGTCAGGGAACTGGCGCCTATGGCCTGCTGGGCCATGCGCATCTGGGCCTGGAAGGCCATGGTCTTGGGATCGGGCTTGCCCGCCGCGCCCATATCGCGTCCCAGGCCGCGCCCCAGGCCGCGTTCAAGGCCGGAGACGGACTCGGAATCCTTCAAGATGCGAATAGCCTCTGCGAGATTGGTATTGCCGGACATCTGCTCCCTCCGGTGTCGGCTCCTGCAGGCCCGTCTGGGTCTCGTCAGGAGTTTGGCCACGACACGTTTCCGCGAGGGCTGAAGCATGTTCCATGCCTTGCCGAAATTTTTCTGTGATGATGGCTGCTTGAAGAGTCAGCAGGCCGAAAGAAAGGCGTCCAGGCGCAGGTCCGTCAAAAGCTTGGCCACCAGTCTTGCGTGGCCGGAGGGAAAGGCGAAGCGCGAAAGCTCCGCAGGGGCGACGAAGCGCGCTTCCGAGGCCTCGTTGAGGCAGAAGCTCTGCTCCGGGTCCACCTGCGCCCCCGCATGGCAAAAGAAGCCGTGCAGGGTGATGCGATAGCGGGTGTAGCTGGAGCGCACCACGGCGATTTTGGCGCCGGGCCGCACTGCAAGGCCGGTTTCCTCGCGCAGTTCGCGCACCAGCGCTTCTTCTGGCGTTTCGCCCTGCTCCAGCACGCCGCCGGGAAACTCCCACAGGCCGGGCCATACGTCGTCGGGCCTGCGTTTTTGAATGTACAGGCGGCCCCGGCTGGCCAGCACCCCGCAGGCCATATGGATGCGCATAATTTCCGGCCCGGGTTTGAGCACCGGGCGCGATTGCTGGGTGCCGCGCTCCCGCGCCAGGCAAAAGCCCGCCACCGGGCAGGCCGGACAGTCGGGCTTGCGCGGCGCGCACACCAGCGCCCCAAGCTCCATAAGCCCCTGGTTGAAGCCGCGCGCGTCCGCAGGGTCCAGCAGTTCCGCCGCTGCGGCCTCGATGCGCCTGCGCACCTCAGGAACGTCCACGGGCGCGTCCAGGTCCAGCAGACGGGAAAACACCCGCAGCACGTTGGCGTCCACCGCTGGCAGGGGGTCGTTGTAGGCCACGCTGGCGATGGCCCCGGCGGTGTACGGTCCCACGCCCGGCAACGCGCGGATGTCCTTGTGCGCACGTGGGAACACCCCGGCGTGCCGCTCCATCACCTGGCGCGCGGCCTTGCGCAGGTTGCGGGCGCGGGTGTAGTAGCCCAGGCCCTCCCAGAGCTTGAGCACCTCGTCCTCGCTACCCGCGTCCAGGCTGGAAAGATCGGGAAAACGCGCTATGAAGCGCTCGAAATAGTCTACGGCGCGGTCCATCTGGGTCTGCTGGAGCATGATCTCCGAAAGCCAGACGTGGTAGGGATCCAAAGTGCGCCGCCAGGGCAGATTGCGCGCGCTGGCGGCGAACCAGCCCAGCAGCGCCCGGCGGAAGGCGGGGATGTCCAGCACCCCGGCAAGGCTGGCCGGAAGCTGGGGGGATTTCTTCGGCACGGCGTTCAGCCCTTTGCGCCCTTGGCCTGGTCGGCCACGGCCTGGGCCGCGCGCGCCACGGCCTGCGCATCGCCCAGATACCTGCGCCCCAAAGACTTGAGCTCGCCGTCCAATTCATACACCAGGGGCACGCCCGTGGGGATGTTCAGCTCGGCCACCTCGGCGTCGCTCATGCCGTCGAGAAACTTCACCAGCCCGCGCAGAGAGTTGCCATGGGCGGCGATGATGAGCCGCTGCCCGGCGCGCAGCTGCGGGGCCAGCACCTCGTGCCAGTAGGGCATCACGCGTTCGATGGTGGTTTTGAGGCTTTCGCAGCGCGGCAGTTGGGCAGCGCTCAGGCTGGCGTAGCGCGGATCGTGCCCGGGGAAGCGCCCGTCCGAGGGATCCAGCGGCGGAGGCGGCACGTCGAAGCTGCGCCGCCACGCGAACACCTGGGCATCGCTGTACTTGCGGGCGGTCTCGGCCTTGTCCAGCCCCTGCAGCGCGCCGTAATGGCGCTCATTGAGCCGCCAGGTGGTCTCCACCGGCAGCCACATGAGGTCCATGCGCTCCAGCACGGTCCACAGGGTGCGGATGGCCCGGCGCAGGTAGGAGGTGTGGCAGCGGTCGAAGACGAAGCCGCCCTCGCGCAGCAGGCGCGCGCCCTCCTCGGCCTCGGCCAGGCCCTGGGCGGAAAGGTCCACGTCCGTCCAGCCGGTAAAGCGGTTTTCCAGGTTCCAAACGCTCTGCCCGTGACGCATGAGCACCAGGGTCGGCATGCCATTCTCCTTGAGCCGCTTGTGCGCGGGCTTGGGCTGCGGGGCGGCCCCTACTTCTTGGCGCTTCCCTTGGCGGCGGGCTTGGGCGCTTGTTTGGCTGGCGGCTTTGCGGCGGGTTTTGCGGCCTGGGCGCCAGGCTTGGCCCCTGGCTTGGCCTCGGCAGCCTTTTGCGCGCCCTCCCTTGCCCCTGGCCTCAGGGCAATCTTGTCCGCAGGCTTGGCCGCCTTCTTGCGCTCGGCCCGGCGGTCGGCATCGGCCTCGAAAAGTTGGCGCTTCTTCTTCTCAAAACTCATAACGCTTAAAAGCGAGGCCATGGCAAGGGCGAACAGTGTGACGAGGACGATCAGCCCCTTCTGGAAAGCCCACTTCTGCGCCAAAATCGCCTCCACTACCCAGTTGCTGGCGACCTTATTGGAATAATAGAGCAGCACCGGAATGGTCAAGAGCGCCAACACAAGCCCCACCACTTCAATCCAGATGAAATTCTTGCCCATGACCATGGCGAAGAGGGTGCTGTCGCGCACAACCCGCAAAGAGACCAGCCGCTTGGACAAGGCGGTGAGGTGTTCCTCTATTTCCGGCACATACCGCCGCGCGGTGCGGAAGTTGTCCGCAGTGCGCAGGGACTGGGTCATGACCCAATTGATGCGTTTGACACAAAAATTGAAGTCATGATTGAAGTCTCGCAGGAGCTTGGGGAAAGGGAACCAGCCCGCCTCGTATTGCACGGAGCGCAGACGCTGGGCGTAAACGCCCACGCGCTCCTTGATGCGCTTAATCTCTTCGTCGATCTGCTTCTGCATCTCCACCACGAAGCCGTCCATGCCCCGGCCAACCTCCCGGTAGGCCACGTAATTTTCGGTGTTTGCCAGGGCATCCATGCGTTCCAGATGCGCCTGGGCGGGCGCGCGGAAGGCGTGGTCCTCCTCGAACCACTGCGGCAGTTCCCTGAGCTGTTCCCGCACCTTCAGCCCAACGGCCTTGGCCCGCGCCTCGGCCTCGCGCCAGGGGCCCCACATGCCGGCAAGCACGTGCACGCGGCCCCGGTCGATCTCCGAGTCCACCAAGATGCGGTTGAAGATCATGGGGTCACGGTTCACCAAGTCGGCAAAGATATCCAGCGACTGGCCGGTAAAACCCATTTTGACCATGCACACGCCTTCGCGGTAGGTGGGCTCCAACCACTTGGACGAGCCCATGAGCACCTGGCGGTACAGGCCCAGCGCCTCGCGGTAGTCTCCGGCGATCTCCCTCAGCCGGCCTTGCAGAAACTGCACGTAGCACTGCTGGATGTTCGTCTCGCCCAGGCGTCCGGCTTCCTGCCAGTAGAACTGGGCCATGTGGTGGTCCGCCCCCTCCAGGGAAACAAAGCCTTCCAGGCAGGCCGCCTCAAAGGTGCGGCCAGACTTGGCGCTTACCGCGCGCAACGCCTCTTTGGCCTTGTCCGGCTCGCCCGCCACCAGCAGATCATAGGCCTCGGCCAGGGGCCAGGGCTCCGGGGGGTTCAGCTGCGCGGCCTCCACAGGCCACTCCCGGTTCTTGACGCGCTGCACAAGGGGCAGCACGCCCAGCTGGTAGGGCGCGCCGATGGCGAACATGCCCCGCACCAGGCTCGCATCCACCCCCTTGCCACCCAGCAGGGCGGTGGCCTGGCTTACGAACTTGCCCGGGTCGGCCGCGTCGTCCAAGGTCTTGAAGGCCAGGGCCATGTCCGTAAGGTTGCGCTCGCCAAGCTCGGTCCACACCTCGCCCCGAAAGGGCGGAAGCACCTTGCTGGGGCACTGGGCGGCGGTGTGGTTCTTGAGCCCGCAGTAGTAGCATTCCGGGCTCGACCCGGCCAGCCAGCGCCGCGGCATGGGCATCTCGATGGAGCCCTGCCCGCTTTGGCCGTCGGCCTGGCGCATGTTTACGTTGCACCAGGAGTCCAGGGATTCCTGGTCGCCGCCGTAGCTCAGTTCGTTGACCTTGAAGGCGTCGTACAGCGCGTAGCCGTCGCGGTAGCGCATGTGCAGAAAGTCTGGCGTCAGCCTGTCCCAGTCAAGGCCCATGCGGTGGGGCAGGTCCATGGAAAAGGACATGCCGCGCTGCTCCGTAATGGCGAAAACGCACGGCCAATAGGCCCGCTGGTTGGCCTTTATGTCGGCCAGGAGCATGGAGAGCTCCATGCAGTACAGCCGCATCTGGCGGTAGTTTTCCAGGGGGAAGATGACAAAGCCCTGGGCGTCGTCCGCCAGATATTTGATGCTCAGGCGCTGGAATACGCTCTGCACCTCTGAGAAGAACGCCCGCCACCCGGCAATGGCCTCGCGCTCGCCAAGCCGACCCAACGGGCGGATGACGCCGTACCAGTTGGCCGGAGAGCTGTAGTCCTGGCCCTGGTCGGACAGCAGCGGCGCCCAGTTCAGGTTGGCAAGCCCCTGCATGGAAACCGGCGTGCCCATGGAGAGGCCGTTGATGCTGCGCACGGATTCGGCCAGCTTGGGGTGCAGCAACACCTCCAGATCCTCGGCCACGCCCGCTTGCTGGCGGCCCAGCTCGCGCGGGACGGAGGCCGAAAGGCACATGTCGTAGCCCACCAAAGCGGTGATGGGAAAGACCTGACAAAAAAGCGGCAACGGGTTCAGCTTGGCCCAAATCTGCAGCTTGGCCAGGGCGCGAAAGACCTCCGGGTTGAAGGAAACCCAGAAGCTCTGGCAGGGGTCGTCCACCAGCTGGACCAGGCCGTGGTCGCGCAGGGTGTGGCCAACGGCGTTGTTGAACGAGCCTGACCACACCAGCCACAGGCCGAAGCCCGAGCTGATGAGGCGCGCCTGGGAGACGCTTTGCAGTCTTTCCAACAAGGTCGAAAGCGTGTACATTTGCTCTCCAGGTCAACCCCTACCGGAGGTTTCATATGGACATAAGCCAGGCAATCGCAGAACTCAAGAAGGAGCCGGGCTTTACGGAAAATGTCGGCATGATCCTTGTGCACAACGGCGTGGTGCGCGGCTGGTCGCGGGCCGACCACGCGGACATAACCGCCATTGAGATAACCCCAGACCGCGCCAAGATGCAGGCCATTTGCGAAGAGATCGAAAAACGTCCGGGCATTTTCCGCGCTGTGGCCCACGCCAACGGTGGTCTCATGCACCCCGGCGACGACGTGCTCTTCCTCATCGTAGCCGGAGACATCCGCGAAAACGTCAAGCCCGCCCTGGCCGACCTGCTCGACCGCATCAAGAGCGAAGCCGTGAACAAGCGGGAAATCTTTGGCTAGCCCGCGCCCGCCCCGTCTTCTTCATCGGCACTCCCGGCGCGGAGCATAAGGCCCGCCGCCATGGTTGTCATTCAGGTCGTCAATGTCCGCTGGTTCAACGCCACTGTGTGGTACGGGCTGTACCTTGCCCGCCTGCTGCAGGAAGCCGGTCACACTGTGGTGGTCATCACCCAGGCGGGCACCGAAAGCCACAAAAAAGCCCTGGAATGGGGGCTTGATGCGCGCCCGGCGGACCTGAACACCGCAAACCCGCTGCGCCTGGCCGTCACCCTCTTCAAACTGGCCGCGCTGCTGCGTTCGCTCAAGCCGCAGATAGTGAACTGCCACCGGGGCGAGGGCTTCTTCCTTTGGGGACTCTTGAAGATGCTGGGCTTCGGCTTCAAGCTGGTGCGCACCCGCGGCGACCAGCGCCCGCCCAGGGCCGATGCGCTGAACCGCTTTCTGCACGCCCGCGTGGCCGATGCCGTGGTGGTCACCAACTCGCGCATGGCGCGGCATTTCTTGACGGCCATGCGCACCCCGGAAGACAAGGTCTGGCTGATCCACGGCGGGGTGGACCGGGAGCGCTTCCGCTTCGATGAAAAAGGCCGCGAGCGCGTGCGCGCCGAGTTCGGCTTCGGCCCGCGCGAGACCGTGCTGACCCTGGTGGGCCGCTTCGACAAGGTGAAGGGCCAGCGCGAAACCCTGGAGGCCGTGTCCCGGCTGATTCACAAACAGGGCTACCGCAGGCTGCGGCTGCTGCTTCTGGGGTTTGGCAGCGCCACGGGCGAGGATGAAGTGCGGGCCTGGATCAAACAGTACAAGCTGGAGCGTTTTGTGGTCATAACCGGCCGCCGGGAGGACGTTGCCGCCTGCCTTTCCGCCGCCGACCTGGGCATCGTGGCCTCGCTGTGGTCGGAAACCATCGCCCGCGCCGCCCTGGAGATCATGTCCACGGGCAGGCCGCTTATTTCCTCCGGCGTTGGCGTCATGCCAGACCTCTTGCCGCCGGAGGCGCTCTTCGAACCCGGCGATGTGGACGCCATGGTGCGCCTGCTGGCCCGCGCCATCGACGACCCCGAATACCGCAAGCAGAACCTGAAGGCCTGCGACCTGACCCTTTCCCAGCTTTCCGGCCGGGACTTTCTGCAGCGCACCCTCACCCTGTACGAAGGCTTCTTCGACTAAAGTCCTACCTTACAGCTCCGGCACCCACCAGCCAGGCAGCGGCATGAGTACACATCAGGACGCCGCGCCTGTCATCCCGCATGGCGTTTCGCGTGGGCCGCAACCGGCAACGTCCGCGCGCAAACGCTAGGGGGCGTCGTCGCCGCGCAGGCGGTCGGCCACGGCCATAATGGTGCGCGTGTAGGGGTGCGAGTGGTTGTAGCGGTAAAGCACCACCATTTGCCGCTCCCGCGTGAGCCCCGCGCGCCAGCCGTTGGCGGCCAGAAACCGCGCCGCGCTCAGCAAGGCGTCCGCCGGGCTGAAGAGATCCACGCGGCCATCGCCGTCCAGGTCCGCGCCGAAGCGCACGGCGTTGGTGGGCATGAACTGGCAGATGCCGATGGCCCCGTAAACCGAACTCGGGATGCTGGCCGGGTCCAGCCCGGCGTTTTTGGCATAGATGAGCAGAGCCTTGAGTTCCTTGTAGGCCCAGGCGCCCTTCTGGGCCGTGCGCCAGCGCAGCCACAGGGCCAGGTCCGGCGTTACCTCGCGCTGGTCCAGGTGCGGGGCCACCAGGGAAAAATCGGCCGCGAGGGCCATGCTGGCCAGGGTGGAAAGCGCGTTCTTGCTGCCGATGTTGCGGCCAAGCTTGGTTTCCACCAGCAGAAGCGCGGTGAGGATGTCCTCGGGCACGCCGTAACGCGCGCGGGCCTCCTGCAGGGCCGGGCGCTGCGCGGTCATGAAGTCGCGCCCCTGCATGAGCAGGAACGGGTTCAGGTAGCTGATGTACAGTTCAGGGGCCGCCGCCTTCGGCTTGCCTGCGGAAAGCTTGACCTCAAGCAGGGCGTTCATCTTGCGCGCCATCACCTGCGGGTCGAAGCGCACCTCGGCCCTGGAAAACAGGGCGTTGAGCCTGACGGGGTCGAAGCCGTCCTCGGCCAGCTTGCGGGTAAGGGGCTCCCAGGTGCTTTGCGCCAGGGCCAAACCGGGCAGCAGCAACACAAAAACGAGCGCGGCCCAAAGAGGCCGCGCCAGAAGGCCGGGCCTGCGCGCCTTGCGGGCAGCGCAGCTGGCTAAAGCGCCACAAAGGGCCTGTTCACAGGCGGTCCATGGGCACAAAGCCCACCTCCTCCTCGAAGTCATCGCCCAGCTGGGAAGCGAAATCCTGAATCCGGTGTGTGGCGCCGCACCCCGTGCAGCGCAGATTGATGCCGCCTCAAGCCCGGCTGAGGTACAGCCCGCCGCCGCACGCCGGGCAGGTTACGCCCGGGAGAATGCGCACCTCGGGCCGTTTGCGATAGGAACTCAAAAAACTCACGCAAGCCCCCTAGCGAATCTCAAGGGGCGGATTCTTCTCACCCATGGCGATGTACAGATTGGACAAGGCGGTCTGGTAATCAGACAGGGCCTGGGACAGGGAAGCTTCGCTGCTGCTGACCTTGGCCTGGGCGTCCAATACGTCGGTGTTGGTGCCCACCTGGGCCTGGTAGCGCGCCAGGGCCATGCGGTAGCTCTCGCGAGAGGCCTCGACGGACTTCCGGGCCACGGAGATGCGGTCCGCAGCCTCGCGCTGATTCAAGAGGTACTGCTTCACCTCGAACCCGGCGTTCAGTTTGGTGTTCTCCAGGTCGGCCTGCATCTTGTTCACGGATTCGCCGCCGCTCTTGAACTTGTTGTAGGTGCTGCCCCACTGGAAGAAAGTCCAGGAAGCGTTCGCGCCCACGGTCCAATAATCCTGCGCGGAATTGGACAAGTACTTGCTTTCATTGACGGCGGGACTGTCGCCCTTCTTGTAGTAGTTGTAGTCCGCGCTCACCTGCGGGTAGAAGCTGCTGCCCGCAATGGTCTTGTCCTTCTCGGCCATGCCCACGCTCTTGACGCCGATGAGGATGTCCGGGCGGCCCTTGTAGGCGCGGTTCAGGCAATCCGTAAGGCCAAGACTGAAGGGCAGGTACGACAGTTCGCCCACGTAGGTCACGGGGGCCTCAAGGGGCAGGTTCAAAAGCGAGTTGAGCTTGGCGCGGGTGGTGTCGTGCGAGTTCTGGGCCTTGAGCAGGTCCTGTTCGGCGTTGGCCTCGTCCACCTCGGCCTGGAGCACGTCGAGCTTGGGCTTCAGGCCCACGTCGTAAAAGGCCGTGGTGACCTTGAGCTGCGACTTCAGGCGCTCCACCGAGTCCTGCGCGCTCTTCACGTCCATCTTGGCCTTAAGGTGCGCCAAGTAGTTGGTTTGTATGGCCCCGATGAGCGACAGTTCGGTCTGGGTGAGCTTGGCCTCGTTCTGCTCTTTGGCCAGCTTGGCCTTTTGGAACGTGGACAAAAGCTGGAAGCCCGTGAACACCGGCTGGTGCAGGTTCAGCTGCGCGCTCCAGGTGGTCTGGTCCGCAGATTTTACGCCGCCGCTCCTGGGCTGGCGGTCGTAATTGAGTACCCCATAATTGGCGGTGGCCGTGGGCAAAAAATCTGCCATGGCGGAGTTCTGGTCGTACTGGCTGCCAAGCAGCTGCGCACGGGCGGAAGCCATGGTGGGGTTGTTGGCCAGGCCGTATTCCACAGCCTGTTTCAGGTCCAGGGTGGTCGGCATGGCCTGCGGCGCAACCTGGCCCATGACCGCATCCTGCGGGGCCGTCGGCCCTGCTGGCTGGCCTTGCTCCTGCGCCGGGGAAAGCGAGGGCGCGGCGAGACAGAAGGCCAGCACGAAGGCCGAAAGGGTGCGGAAGGCTTTTTTGCGATTCATAGCGTTTCCTTGTGCTGCGCGTTTGGGAGAGGAACCTGTCGCCTGTGCGCTATCGGCAGCTTTCAAACAGGTGTTTATACTCAACGGAATCACGGGATGCAAGGACCAAACATGCCCCTTCCGGCGAAAATGCCCCTAGCCGACCGCGCAGTCCGAAGGATCGCCCTGCAGCTTTTCTATGGTGTGCGCAACGGCGGGCAAAACCGCTCCCAGGCATTCGCGCACGGCCTTGGGGCTGCCGGGCAGGTTCACGATGAGCGCACCGCCAAGGGTGCCGCACACCGCGCGTGACACCGCGCCACGCGGGGTCTTGGTCAGGCTCACCAGGGTCATGGCCCGCTCGAAGCCCGCCATGCGCTTCTCTATGACGCGCACGGTGGCCTCCGGGGTTACATCACGCGGTGCAACACCCGTGCCGCCGGTGGTGCAAATGAAGTCAAATCCGTCCACCAGGGCCAGCTGCGTCAACAAGGCCGCAAGCTGGCGCTCCTCGTCCGGCAGCACAAAGCCTTGCGCCAGGCACAGCGGCATCTCGGCGCGGGCCAGTTCCTCTATGAGCGGGCCGGAGGCGTCGGCGCGCAGGCCAGCCGCGCCTTTGTCGCTCAAAGTGATCCAGGCAAGTGCAAAACCGCTGCGCAAGAGTGCCAACTTCCGCACTTCGTCCAGCCCGGAAGGCGCTGGCACCAGCGTTTCCGCCAGCCAGCAAGGGGCGCTGGGCTGGGTGCCCAGGCCGGGCCACCAAGTGCGGCCAAGCACGCGGTGCTCCTCCTGCTCGCCGCGCAGCAGGTGCCCGGCGCGCAGCGCAGGCAGGACCTCGGCGTGGGCAAAGGCCATGCAGGGAGGCAAGCCAACCGGCGCTCCCGTTTGCATGGGGCCGCCAAAAAGAAGAAAGCGCTGCCCGGCCGTTTGCCCGGTCACCAGCCCTGGCTGCTTGTGGAAACGCAGGAAAATTTCGCCGGTTTGTCCGGTCTGTGCGCTCATGGGAACTCCTGTCGCCCTATGCTTATGGGAAGATTACGCCAGCAGCACCGCGATGATGCCTGCGAGGAAGATGCCGTCGAAGGTGCCCGCCCCGCCGATGGACAAAAGCGGCGCATCAAGCATGGCCAGGGTGCGGCGGTTCAGCAGGTGCGCCAAATCCGCACCCAGAAGCGTGCCCAGCGCCCCGGCCATGTAGGCCGCGCGCGGCGCCAGGGATTCGTGCCCCGGCAGGGTGGCGGCATCGGGCGCAAGCAGAATGGCCGTCATGGCCGCCACGGCCGGGGGCAAAAGCACCGGCACGCCGATGCCGATGCCCGGCATGGGCCGGGCCAGCAGGTAGCACGCCAGGGCGGGAATCAACACACATAAAAGCACCCACGGCCCCAGCACGCCAGCGGCCTGCATTTGCCACACAAACCAGGCCGAGAGCAGGCAGGGCACGATGCAGCCGCCCACGTTCACCGCCACGGTCTGCTCCGAAAGCAGCAGGCCGTCGTCCTGCAGGGGGCCGAAGGGATTGCCGCCGAAGCGCATGCGCCCAAGCTGTCCGGAGAAGCCGAACAGGCGGCTGGCCGGGGCGGGTTCGCCGCGCACAAGGCGCGTGGTGCGGTAAATGGGCAGGTTCCAGCGGCTGCCCACAAGGGTGAGCAGAAACACGGCCAGACCCTGCGCCCCGCTGAGCCCAAGCTTGCCGAAGGCCGTGGCCACTAGGCTCACCGGCAGCACCACAAACAGCCCAAGCAGCACCAGGGCCACAAGCGCCAGCAAAAGAAACGGGGGTCCGGCCTGAAACAACATAGCTCTCCTTAGGGGATGACGTCCCAGGCGCGCCCAGGCAGTTGCCAGGGGCGGCCCAAACAGGGTATCCACCCCAGCAGCCTAGCAACCACGGCCCGCGATGTAAACCGCGCGCGGCCCAATCCATCACAGCGGAGCAAACATGAAGGGCATCATTCTCGCCGGCGGTTCGGGCACGCGCCTGCATCCCCTCACCCGCGTCATCAGCAAGCAGCTGCTGCCGGTGTACGACAAGCCCATGATCTACTACCCGCTCTCCACGCTGATGCTGGCGGGCATCCGCGACATTCTGGTGATTTCCACCCCGACGGACCTGCCGCGCTTTGCCGAAATGCTGGGCGACGGGTCGAGCCTGGGCCTCAACTTCAGCTATGTGGCGCAGCCCAGCCCCGACGGCCTGGCCCAGGCCTTTGTGCTGGGCGCGGAGTTCATTGGCCGCGACACAGTGAGTTTGGTGCTGGGTGACAACATTTTCCACGCCCAGGGGCTTTCCGAGGTGCTGCGGCGCTGCGCCGGGCTCACCACTGGCGGCACGGTGTTCGCCTACCCCGTGAAGGACCCGGAGCGCTTCGGCGTTGTGGAGTTCGACGAAGAGCAGAAGGTGCTTTCCATCGAGGAAAAGCCGCGCGTGCCGAAGTCGCGCTATGCGGTGACGGGCTTGTATTTTTACGACAACGACGTGGTGGACATTGCGCGCGCGCTCAAACCCTCCCCGCGCGGCGAGCTTGAGATCACCGACGTGAACAACGCCTATCTCAAGCGCGGCGATCTCTCGGTCGAACTCTGCGGGCGCGGCTGGGCCTGGCTGGACATGGGCACGCACGAGTCGCTTTTGCGCGCGGCCAACTTCGTGCGCATGGTGCAGGAGAACCAGAGCCTGCGCATCGCCTGCGTTGAAGAAATCGCCTACCGCATGGGCTACATCGACGCCCCGCAGCTGGAAAAGCTGGCGAGGGAGATGTTGAAAAATGACTATGGGCAGTATTTGATGGAAGTGCTCAAGCAATAAAGTTTAAATCGGGGAGAATCCCTACGGAACGGGCAAATTTTTCTCCAAATGAGGTCCGTGACAAGACGCCTTGACCGACTGTAAGCCTGTCACCATGTACCTTATGCAGCTCCAGATACTTCGGTGCGCCTTTCACGAAATCATAATACGCGCGAGTGGCAAGCAGGTCTTCATAGCTAACCTCGACAAGCCCCAAGCGGATCCAGTTTTCGACCATCGATTGTTCAACAATATTTTGCTCATTACTTCCTTCAGTATAAACCGCCACGCTCATTAGGTGTCTAGTCATAACCAAAAAACGCCCATCCTCGCCATCGTGCAAAATAAGCTGAGCAATTGGCATTATATCGAGAGAAAGAACGGTTTGCAAAAGAATAGCTTCTTTAGCGGTAATCTGTCGAACTATTTCTATAAACGCTGGGTGCACATCTTGCGCCTTACGCACATCAATTGCTGCTGCGATAAGAGAAATGTACATGCTCTTGAGTTCATCTTCCTCACAAGAAAATGCTAACCCCTGTAATGCAGGCCCTACAATAGAAATCTTCGGCTCAACAACACATTCCTTAGGTATTGATTTTGTTTTGTTTTCAAAGTCTTTTGAAAAGCAATTCATGAAATACTCACGTGCTTTTTCATAGCCAAAGTTCACAGCAGCAATAGGTAGCAAACATACATTAATCGTTTTTGAGATCGTCAACACGGTTTGAGCAATTTGGTCGCCAGCTTCTCGAACTTTCGGAGATTTTGCGACCTCTTTAACAAGCTCACCAACAATTGCGGCTTTCCCTTTTTCAATCGGATCATCCGTGTCCATATATTCCCCTGCAAATGAACAACCCAGCTACAAAGATACCCCCTACCCCACCAACCTTCTCGCCAAATCCAGCGCAGCCACAAAGCTCGTCAATTTCGCCCTGCCAGTGCCCACGAGGTCGTAGCCGGTGCCGTGGTCCGGGCTGGTGCGCACAATGGGCAGGCCGAGGGTCACATTGACCGCCTCGCCGAAGTGCAAGAGCTTGAGCGGGGCAAGCCCCTGGTCGTGGTACATGGCCACCACGGCGGCGTAGCGCCCGCGCGCGGCGAAATGGAACAGCGTGTCCGCCGGAATCGGGCCGTCCACATTGAGCCCCGCCGCCTTGGCCTCGGCCACGGCAGGCCCCACCACCTCCAGGTCCTCGCGCCCAATGCGCCCGCTCTCCCCGGCGTGCGGATTCAGCCCGCACACGCCGATTGCGCCGCGCAAGCCCAGCCGCTCCACAAAATCCGCAGTGTGCTTCAGCGCCCGCAAAATGGCCTCCCGCGTCACCAGCCGGGGCACCTCGGCCAGGGGCGGATGCGTGGTGACGAGGCTGACGCGCAGCACTAGCGGCGGCTTCTCGCCGGGCGGCTTCTCGCCGGGCTGCTTCTCGCCGGGAACGGCGGACGGCACAGGCGCGGCAGGCATGGGCCCGCACAAATGCATGGTGACGTTCTTTGCGCCCACGCCCAGGCCCTCGGCCAAAAACTCCGTGTGGCCGGGGAAGTGGAACCCGGCCTCCTGCAGGCAGGCCTTGTTCAGCGGGCAGGTAACCAGCCCCTGGATGACGCCCGCCTTCGCCAAGCGCACGGCCAAATCCAGGCTGCGCCCGGCGGCCAAACCGCCAGCAGTGGCCGCCTCGCCCGGCGGATAGTCCAGCCCGGCAAGGCCCTTGGGCTCTACGAAATAGGCCCCCGGCCCGCGCACGGCCAACTGCTCGGAAAGGCCAAGGCCCGCGTCCAGCGCCTCGAAAAAGCGCGGGCGGCCCTCCAGCGCGCGCACCAGCGGGGCCAGCGGGCCGATGAGCAGCAACTGCTCGCCGCGCTGCTCGTAGCGCTGGGGGGCATCGGCCAGGGCGCGCACCGCCAGTTCCGGCCCAAGGCCGCAGGGGTCGCCCAGGGTCACGGCCAGGGTGTGCGATGTGGCAGACGCGGTCACTGGCCCTCCTCCCCGCGCGTAAAGGCCAGGGCGGCCAGCGGCGGCAGGGTCAGGGTGAGGAAGCAGTCGTCGCCGTGGCGCGCGGCCTCTTGCCCGCCGCCGTTGCCCACGTTGGACCCGCCATACAGCCCCGCGTCGGAGTTCAGCACCTCGCGCCACCAGCCGGGTCCGGGGCAGCGCACGCCATAGCCCTGGCGCACCACGGGCGTAAAGTTGAACACCCAGAGCACAGGCTCGCGCCCTGGCGCCTTGCGCACAAAGCTGATGACCGAGTTGCTCCAATCGCGGAAGTCCATCCACTCGAAGCCGTCCCAAGTGGTATCGGCCTCATACATGGCCGGGCGGCTCTTGAGCAGGTGGTTCAGGTCGCCCACAAGCTGCGAAACGCCCGTATGCGAGGGGAAGCAGTGCAGTATCCAGTCCAGCTCGCGCTTGCAGTTCCACTCGTTCCACTGGGCGAACTCCGAGCCCATGAACAGCAGCTTCTTTCCGGGGTGCGCCCACTGGTAGCACAGCAGCAAGCGCAGGTTGGCAAACTGCTGCCACTGGTCGCCGGGCATCTTGGAAATAAGCGTGCCCTTGCCGTGCACCACTTCATCGTGGGAAAGCGGCAGCACAAAGTTCTCCGTAAAGGCATAGAGCATGGAGAAGGTAAGATTGTTGTGCTGCCAGCCACGGTAGACGGGGTCCTTGCAGAAATAGGCCAGGGTATCGTTCATCCAGCCCATGTTCCACTTGAAGGTGAAGCCCAGGCCGCCGGTATAGGTGGGGCGGGAAACACCAGGCCAGGCGGTGGATTCCTCGGCGATCATCAGCGCGCCGGGATAGTGGGAGTGCACGACGGTGTTCAGCTCCTTCAACAGCTCTATGGCTTCCAGGTTCTCGCGCCCGCCAAAGACGTTGGGAATCCACTCCCCGGCCTTGCGCGAGTAGTCGAGGTAGAGCATGGAGGCCACGGCGTCGATGCGGATGCCGTCGATGTGGAATTCCTTGAACCAGTAGAGCGCATTGGCCAGCAGGAAGTTTTTCACCTCGTGGCGGCCATAGTTGAAGATGTACGTGCCCCAGTCAGGGTGCTCGCCCTTGCGCGGGTCCTCGTGCTCAAACAGCGCGGTGCCGTCAAAGCGGCCCAGGCACCAGTCATCCTTTGGAAAGTGCCCCGGAACCCAGTCCAGAATAACCCCAATGCCCTCCTGGTGGCAGCGGTCGATGAGATAGCGCAGCTCGTCCGGCTGGCCAAAGCGCGAGGTGGGCGCGAAATAATGGCTGGTCTGATAGCCCCAGCTCTCGTCCAGCGGGTGCTCGGCCAGGGGCATGAACTCGATGTGCGTAAAGCCTAGCTGCTTCACATAGGCAATGAGTTCGTCGGCCATTTGGCGGTAGGACAGAAAGCGGCCCTCGCGCTGGCGCCACGACCCGGCATGGACCTCGTATACCGACTGCGGGCGCGCCAGGGGCGGATCGAAGCGGGCGCGCTCCTCCAGCCAGGGCGCATCGTTCCAGGCGTAGCCGTCCAGCGGGCAGGTGCGCGCGGCGTTGCCGGGGCGCATCTCGGTGCAAAAGGCGAAGGGGTCGGTCTTGAACATGGTGTGGCCGTGCTGGTCGGTCACGGCGAACTTGTACAGCTCGCCTGCGGGCAGGCCGGGCACAAAACCCGCCCAGATGCCGGAGGAGCCCACGGGGTGCAGCGGGTGCGCGTGGCCCAGCCAGCCGTTGAACGGTCCCACCAGGCTGATGCCCCCGGCGTTGGGCGCCCAAACGGCGAAGCGGTAGCCGGTTTCGCCCCACTGCTCGTGCGGGTGCGCGCCCAGAATGCGGTACAGGTCCCAGTGCTCACCCTTGCCGAAGAGGTACAGGTCGAAGGGCTCGATAAACACCGGCTGCGTCACGTGCTCGCTCATGCTGCGGACTCCTGGTTGTGGCGGCCCCGGCTGCGGCGGCAAGCGGGGTTTCCGGCCTTCTAAAGCCGTACTACCCTACTTGCCCGCCGCAGACAATCATTGCCGTTTGAACCGGTTCCGTCACAACCCCATAAGCCGCGCCAGGGGCGCGAAGCCGTGCAGCAGCCCGGCCATGCGCTCGTAGCCTGCCGCGTCCGGGTGGATGCCGTCGGCCTTGAGCGAGGCCATGTAGCCCGCCTGCTGCGAAAGGGGCTGGTGGAAGTCGAAGGTGGGCACGCCAAGTTCTGTGCAGATGCCGCAGAGCTCCTGCCCCACCTGGCGGATGTGCGCGGACCAGGCGGCGTCGTAGGCCGGGGGCGGGGCGATGTACAGGGTGTTGCCCAGGCTGGCGGCCTCGGCCAGCACCGCGTGCGAGGCGGCCAGGGTCTCCTCGGCGGGCAGGTCGAACTTGCCGTCCGCCGCGCCGAAGCTGAACACGAAGGCCATGTCCTCGCCGGGGCGGCGGCGTCTGTCCGTCTCCTGCCGCCAGCGGGCGGCAATGCGGGCGGAGGTGTCGCTGCGCACGCCCATGTTGCACACGGTCAGCGCACGCGCGCGCTGCGGATCGCGGGCAAAGCTTTCCCGCGCCAGCCGACCCACCCAGCCAAGGGCCAACTCGTCGCCAATGCCCTGGGTGAGGGAATCGCCAATGAAACAAATGACCATGAGAACCGCTCCTACGTGTTTTTAAGCCGGGCCGTGGCGCGCAGCACGCGGATGGCCACCACTGCGGTGATGCCGAGCATTTTCTCCTGATAGGGGAAAGTGTCGCTCCCGGCGTATTTCTTCATGATGCGCCCCAGGGCGGCCAGCTGTTCCTTGGGGTCTTCCAGCACGGCGACCGTGCCGGAACCCAGCACGCAGTGGAACTTGTAGCCCCACTGGCAGGCCTTTTCCCCGGTCTTCATCTCAAGGCCCGTGGCGGCGCTGAAAGCCACCGGAACGCCGGCCTGCGCAGCACTGCGCAGGGCCTCGAACTTGCGGCCCTTGCGGGCGGAATGCACATACAGCACGCCGTCTTCAAAGGCGAAATTCACGGGCACGCTGTACAGCCCCTCGGCATCGGCCAGGGCCAGGCTGGCGTATTCCGCCCGGTTCAAAACATCGGCCACAACCTTGGGATCATCGGTCACATCTTTGCGCATGGGTACTCCGCTTCTTTTGAGGTTGACCGGCGCAGGCTCCTGGCCGCGCCACAAATACGCCCTTTGCCCTGGGGCTTCAAGCGCTGCGATTCAACAGGAAATTTCGCCCCCGCCGGGGATTGCCAGGGCGCGCCCCGGTGCTTACCATTGGCCACGCCGGCATTGCTTGCGGCAATAATTCCAGGAGATGTCCATGAAATCCGCCGTCCTGCTCTTCCTCGACCAGCCCCTGCCCGTACTACGCCAGCTTGCCCCGGGCCAAAGCCCGGATCCCCTGGCCCTGGCCCTGGTGCGCGACACCCTGCGCAACCTGGCCGACGTGGAGGCGGACGTGTTCGTGTTCCTCGCCCCGGAGCAGGACAAAGAAACGGCCCGCGCCCTGCTGAACAACGAGGGCGTCAAGCTGGCCAACGCCTTGGGCCGCAACCTCCAGGCCCAGCAGCGCAACGCCTTTCGCCTTGTGTTCGCGCGCGGGTACGAGCGGGCCCTGCTGCTGGCCAACGCCATGCCCGACCTGCCCGGCTACGACGTGCAGTCCGCCCTGGACAGCCTGGGCTGGAAATGCAGCTGCCTTGGCCCTGTGCCCGGAGCGGACGGCGAGCCGGACCAGCTCTACGCCATGGGTTTCGACTTCGAGGGCTACACCACCGACGCCCTGGACATGGTGGACTTCGAGCGGGCCAAGCCCTTTGGCCGCCTGGAAACCCTGCTGTTGTTCTATGAGCGCAAGGTCAAGGTGCTGCCCCTGTACAGCCCGGTGCGCAGCCTTGCCGAAGCGCCGCAACTGGCCGAGCGCTGCAAGGGCGCGCGCTTCGAACTGCTGCCCTCCGTGCGGCTCGCCGGGGCGCGCCAGGCCTAAGCGCCCTACACTATGGCCCGGCCCGGCCTGGGGGCCTCGTCCAGCAGCTCCGCCAAAATGCCCAGGCCGCGCTCCAGCTCTTGCCTGCTGCGCGCGGCGGAAAGCGATACCCGCACCGCCGCCGGGGCCGGGGTTTGCCCCACGGCGAACGAATCCCCGGCGATGACCACCACCCCGCGCAGGCCCGCAGCACGTTCAAAATCCGCGCCCCGCCAGGGCTCCGGCAAACTCAGCCAAAGAAAATAGCCGTGCCTGAGCGCGGCGAAACGCCGTCCGGCCAGCACCCGGCGCGCCACCTCGCCGCGCCGGGCGGCCTCGGCGCGCTTGCGGCGCATGGTGGCGTCCGCCGTGCCGTCCAGAATCCAAGCGCAGGCTATCTCTGCGCACAGGGGCGAGGCCATCCACGTGGTGCCGGTGATGCCCAGCTCCAGGCGCTCCACATGCTCCTGCGGACAGGCCACAAAGGCCACCCGCAGGCCCCCGGCCACCAGCTTGGACACGCTGGCGATGAAAAACGTGCGCTCCGGCGCAAGGTTCGCCAAACTCACCAAAGGTTCATCCACCGTCAGGGCGTAGGCGGCGTCCTCTATGACCTGCAGATTGCGCGAACGCGCCTGCTCCGCCAGGCGGGCCTGCCGCGCCGCGCCCGGCGAGGCCGTGGTGGGGTTGTGCGAGCCGGGCATGAGGTAAAGCCCGCGCACGCCCTCACGCGCGCACACCTCCTCCAGCGCTTCCGGCACCACGCCCTCCTCGTCCATGGCCACGGGCACCAGCTTGAGGCCGAGCAAGGCCGCGGCGGACATGAGCCCCGGATAGTTCAGACAGCCCGCAGCCACGCGGTCGCCGGGGCGAAACAGCACGGAAAGCAGCACCAGCAGGGCGTGCTGCCCCCCGGCAGTTACCAGGATGCGCTCCGCCCCGGCCTGCACCCCGAAACGCGAGCACCAATGCGCCCCAGCCTCACGATGCCGGGCCATGCCGCGCGAGGGCTGATAGCACAGATATTCCTGGGCGTCGGCCTTGGCGGCCAGGGCGCGCAGGGCCGCCCCCAGGTCCGGGTCCAGGCCGTACATGCCCGTCACCAGCCCCAGGTCAATCTTGGGCTGGGCGTCTTTGCCGCCGCCCCACCAGGGGCTTGCCCCCTCCTGCGCCGGGGCCACAATGGTTCCGCGCCCCACCTCCCCCCGCACGGAGCCGCGCCGGGCGGCCTCGGCATAGCCGCGCGTCACCGTGCCCACGGTAACGCCAAGGGCCTCGGCCAAGTCGCGGTGCGTGGGCAGGCGCTGGCCAGGGGCCAGCACGCCGTCCGCCAAATCAACGTCGATGGCGTCGGCCAGGCCAAGATACTTGGGCCGGTCGGTGGGGAGTCGTGGCGTCCAGATTGTCATGGAGACAATAAATACATTGACCGGCACATGCTGNNTTGTCCAACATGGCTCAAACAAAAAAGGAGTTCGCGTAATGACAATTAAAAATTGTACCCATTGCCATAGTGGCCCGGCAGCAGCTCTTCGTCACAGCGGCACACCCCAGCACACCCGGAGCAAACGCAGGAGAAAACCATGACCCCGGAGCTCTTGACCTCCCTCTGCCTCTTCGCCTGTGTCACGTCCATCACCCCCGGCCCAAACAACGCCATGCTCTTCGCCTCCGGGGTGAACCACGGCATACGGCGCACGCTGCCGCACCTGCTGGGCGTCACCCTGGGCTTCAGCTTCATGCAGTTGGCCGTGGGCCTGGGCGTGGGCTTTGTGTTCGAGACCCTGCCGGGGCTCTACCCCACCCTGCGGGCTCTGGGTCTGGCGTACATGCTGTACCTAGCCTGGCGCATCGCCAACTCCACGCCGCCGGAGCACAAACACGAGCAGGTGCAGGAGAATGCGGCCACCGCAGCCCCGCAGGCCGGAAGGGCGCGGCCCATGACCTTTCTGGAGGCCTCGGCTTTTCAGTGGGTAAACCCCAAGGCGTTGATGATGTGCGTGACCGCAGCCAGCACCTACGCCCCGCCGGACAGCCCGGTGCTGGGCGCGCTGCTGGTCACCGGGGTATTCTTTGTGGCGGGCATGCCCTGCGTGGCGCTGTGGGTGCTTTTGGGCAGGCTGATGCGCGGACTGTTGCAGAACCGCAAGCGGCTTCTGGCCTTCAACTGGGCCATGGCCGCGCTGCTGCTGCTCAGCATGGCCCCCATGGCCGGGGAAGTGCTGCGCGACGGCTTGTTCTAACGCCGAACTGGGGGGGCACATGGTCGCTTTGCTGTCCGAACTGTGGAGGCTGGCGCAGTACCTGCTGCGCCCGGAAGAAACCGCCGGGGCGAAAGGTCAAAATGCGCCGGGTTGCGCGCCCTGCGGGCAGGCCTCGTCCCTGGCCGGGCTGGCCAAAACCCTGCTCTGGGCCGGGTTGGCGGTGCTGGCGGGCTTCGGCCTGGCGCAGCTGAATTGAGCCCGGCTCGCGGGCGCTATTTGCGCGCAAGCGCCTTGCGCAGATCGGCCTCAAGCTCGGCGAACACGGCGGCCACGGCCTCGCGCTCGGCCTGCACCACCTCCTGGGGCGAATGGCCGGAAAGGGGCGCGGTCTTGCGGTACTCCCGCGTCAGCAGCACCTGCCGCTCGTCGCCCCCGGCCTTGAGCAGCAGGAACTGCATTTCCACCACGGCCTGGGCGGGCGCAAGGGCGAAGTCGCCGTGCAGGCTGGTCACGTTGCCTTCCAGAATATAGTCGTACGCCGCCAGGCTGCCGGGGTCGAGCACGTTGGCGCACAGGGCGGAGCCGCCCAGCCAGGTGCGCAGGTCCTGGGTCAGCATGTCTGCCGGGGCCACGAAAAAGACATTGTAATAGTCCGCCGTCCAGGCCGAGGGCGCGGTGCGGTACACCAGCTCCCGGCCGGAGGCGCGCGGCGAGACATGCAGCCGCCGCACCAGCAGCGAGGCGGGCGAGGTCTGCCCTGCGGCCTGCGCGGCTTGCGCCCGCGTGGTCTCCAGGGCGTAGAAGCGTTTCTCAATGGGCTGGCGCTCCAGCTTCACGCAGGAAGCCGCCAGGGGCAGGGCCAGAAACACGGCGAGAATTGCGGCGAGTGCGCGCATGGGGCCTCCGTCTACTGCCCGCCCAGGGGCGATTTGTCTGGCGGCGGACCGAAGAGCATACCCGCTGGGTAGCGCTTAGCCTCGCCGGTAAGTTCGCGCAAATTCTCCACAAGGCCGCGCGCACTGTCGAGGATGCCCTCCACATTGGCCTGCTGGGCCGCCGTAAGCTGCTCCACGCGGCCCAAAACCGAATTGAGGCGCTTTGCGGCGGACTTGAGCTCGCTGACGGTTTCCCGCGCCTGCTGCATGGCGCCGGGCATTTCGGCCAGTTGGCGGCTGGTTTCCGGGTTGGCCAAAAACTTCTCCAGCGCCTTGGCCGACACCTTGAGGCTGGCCACAAGCTCCCTGGAATCGCGCGCCAGTTGGACCGTGTCCGGGCCTGCGGCCTCCACCACCTTGCGCACCCCGGCCAGGGTCTTGGCGGCCTCGGGCAGCACGGTCTGCGCCGCCGGGTCGGCCAGGATGACGTTGATGCGCGCCAACAGCTTGTGCGTCTCGTCCAGGGTGGCGGAAAGCTTGACGCCCACGCCCTTGGAATCCGTGCCCTCCAGGAAGATGCTGGCGCTGTCGGCGAAGCGGCGGAAGCTTTTCACGGCTTCCGGCAGCTCGGCCTTCTCCAGGTCGGTCAGGGTATTGCTTATGCCAAGCACGGCCTGCTCCACCTTGGAAAGGGTGCTGGGCGCGGCGGGAATGTAGATGCTCCCCGGCTCCCACTCGATGGGCAGCAGCGGGTTCTGCTCCGGCGCCACGTAATCAAGCCCCAGAAAAAGCTGCCCGGTAAGGCCCTGGGAGATGGTGCGGGCGCGCAGGCCCCGCGCCACTTCGTCCGCCGCCTGCTCCCGCGCGGACTTCGGCCCCATGGTGCCGAAGAGGTCCCTGTCCAGGGTGCACAGCACATACACGTAGCGGTAGCCAGCGGCTTGCTGCCCGTATCTTCCGGCCACGAAGCCTATCTCGGACACGCTGCCCACGCGCACGCCCCGGAACTTTACCGCCGTGCCCACCTCAAGCCCGTTGACGGACTCGTTGATGTAGGTTTCCATCTGGTAGGTGCGCTGAAAAAGTTTGCCCACGCCCAGGGCGAAGAGCACCACAAACAGCAGCACCACCCCGCCAATGACGAAGAGTCCCAGTTTAAAATAGTCGCCGCCGCGAATCATGTATGCGCCTCCGCCGCGGTGCTGGCCGCTGGTTGGAATGCCTCGGCCTGGTGCGCCGGGGAAAGGGGTTCCGGCAAACGGGCCTCGCGGTCGAAAAATCGCCGCACGCGCGGATCCTTGCTCGTTTCGTTCAACTGGCGCGGGTCGCCCTGGGCCACTATGCCCTTGGCCTGCGCGTCGAGGAGGATCACGCGGTCGGCCACGGAAAGAATGCTCGGCAACTCGTGGGACACGATGACGAAGGTGATGCCCAGATTCTCGGCCAGGCTGCGCACCACGCGGTCAAGCTCGGCGCTGGTCACGGGGTCAAGCCCGGCAGAGGGTTCGTCGAGGAACAGGATGGCCGGATCAAGGGCCATGGCCCGGGCGATGGCCGCACGCTTGACCATGCCGCCGGAAAGCTCCGAGGGCATGACCTGGCCGAACTTCTCCAGCCCCACCAGAGACAGCTTCACGCGGCTCACCACCTCAATGGCCTCTGCGGGCAGGTCGGTATACTCCTCCAGGGGCAGGCCCACGTTCTGCAGCACCGTCATGGACCCGAACAGCGCGCCCATCTGATACATGACGCCGATGCCCTTCAGGATTTCCAGGCGCGCCTCGCCCTCTGCGGCGACGATATCCGCCCCGCTCAGGCGGACGCTGCCAGCCATGGGCGGGTACAGGCCGATCATGTGCTTGAGCAGGGTGCTCTTGCCGCAGCCGGAACCGCCAATGACCACGAACACTTCGCCCCGGCCCACGTCGAAGGACACGTCCTTGAGCACGGTGCGCCTGCCGTAGCCGCAGGTAAGCCCGCGTACGCTGATGATGGGGTCGTTCATGGCGCCGTCGTCCATATGCATCCGTTTGTTTCCGGCACTACGTATCAGAAGTCGAAATAATAGAACAGCACAGCGAACAGGCCGTCGGCCACGGTGATAAGCACCAAACCGCTGACCACTGCCCCGGTGGTGGAACGGCCCACGGCGCTGGCCCCGCCCCCGGTGCGCAGGCCCTTGAGGCAGCTTACCCCGGCCACCAGCAGGCTGAACACGATGATTTTGATGAAGCTGCCGATGAGGTCTGGCGCGGTGACGTTGGCAAAAACCCGCGAGGTGAAGGTGACCAGGGGAAAGCCGATGGAGAGCATGACCAGCGCGCCGCCCACAAGGCTGGCGAAGTTGAAGAAAAGCGTCATGACCGGCACCACGGCCAGGGACGAGAGAATGCGCGGCCCCACCAGAAAGCGCACCGGGCTTATGCCCATGGTGGTCAGGGCGTCCAGCTCCTCGTTCACGCGCATGGTGCCTATCTCGGCCGCGAAGGCGCTGCCGGAGCGCGCCGCCAGCAGAATGGCCGTCACCAGCGGGCCCATCTCCCGGAACATCACCAGCCCCAGCATGTTCGGCACGTAAATTTCGCCGCCGAAGCGCTGCAGGGTAATGACCGACTGGAAGCTCATGATCAGCCCCATGAGGAAGCCGATGAGCAGCAAGATGGGCAGGCTTTGCACGCCCACGGCGCAGGCCTGGGTCACCACGTCTGGCCAGCGCACGCCCTTGGGGTGGCGCAGGGAGCGGTACACCACCTGGGCGCTTTCGCCCACAAAGCACACCAGCTCGCGCAGGTCGTGCGTCAGAAGCTCCAGGCGCTCGCGCAGGGGGTTGGCGTTGCCGCCCGCAGTTGCGGCTTCGGCGTCTGCGGCCTCGGCGCGCAGTGCCAGGTCCAGCAGGTGCCGGTAGCGCGGCGGCAGGCCCTGCAACTCCACCGAAAATCCGCCCGCGTGGGCTTCCGCATGCAGCTGCACCAGCAGGGCAAGGCCAGCGCCGTCGATGTAGCGGGCTTCATCCAGTTCCAGGCGCAGGGATTTCAGGTCGCCCGCGCGCACGCGCTCCATGGCGGGCCGCCACAACCGGGCCACGGCGGCGGCGCGCAAGTCGCCGGAAAGGCGCACCACCAGCATCCCCGGAGCCTCCTGGCGGACATCGAAGCCCGCAAGCGGCGGGGGCGTGGCTGTGAACGGGGCGGATGCGCTCATATGTGCACAGGGCTACCGCAAAGCGTGGGGAAAGGCAAAGGGGGCGATGCCCGCCTGGCCGAAGCAGCATGTCCCGCTTTCCCGCCCGGGCTTTTTGCCGCCGCCTTGACGGCCAGCCGCCGCCCTTTGATTGAGCCGAATAACAGCGTTTTGCCGCACCAACACAAGCTCACTTCGTTTCGGCTCAAGCGCCACAGCCCGCACAACACGCTTGACAAATTGCCGTTAACAGAATTTAATTCTCCAAACGGAAGGGTATCAGAATGATCGACAAGATTGACATGACCATCCTGTCCATTCTTCAGGACAGCGGCAGAACCTCCAACGCCGACATCGCCCGCGCCGTGGGCATGGCGCCCTCTGCCGTGCTGGAGCGCATGCGCAAGCTGGAGCGCAAGGGCGTCATCCGCGGCTTCGAGGCCGTGCTGCGTCCCAAGGACGTGGGCTTCACCCTCACGGCCTTCACCTTTGTGCGCGCCGACGAAGGCGTCGGCTCCACCGACATCGGCAAGGCCCTGGCCGAGGTGCCCGGCGTGCTGGAAACCCACTACACCGCAGGGCAAGACTCGTACCTGCTCAAGGTGCGCGCCCGCGACACCGAGCATCTCCAGCACATCCTCCAGCAGTTCGGGGCCATACCCGGCGTGCGCGACACCCGCACCACAGTGGTCCTGACCACCCTCAAGGAAACCCGCTCCCTGCCCCTGGCCGACGACTCCCGGTCGGCCGCGAAAACCGACGGGCAGGCTAGCACAAAAGAGCAGAGCAAGGAGTAGGCAATGGCAGCAATCGACACCGCAGCCCTGGAGCCCAAGATCGTCGCCAGGGGCAAAGAGTTCTTCCAAAGCATCGCAGGCGAAGCGCCCTCCATCTTCAACAAGGGCTGGTGGACCGGCAAGGTCATGGACTGGGCNNTCCAGATGTTCCGCTTCGTGGACGTTCTGCCCTACCTCAACACCAGCGAGTCGCTCTCGCGCCATATCGAGGAATATTTCGGCGACAAGGACGCCAACATCCCGGACGTGCTCAAGTGGGG
>DIVX01000075.1 GCA_002422505.1 Desulfovibrio sp. UBA6121 | reverse complement strand
GGCGTTCATCTCCTCCATGGCCGTGGCGGCCTCGCCGGTGCGGTTGCGCTGCTCCTCGGAACCTCGGCTGGACTGCTCGATCTGGGCGGAAAGCTCCTCGCTGGCGCTCGACACCACCTCCACAACCTTCTCCAACTGCATGGCGGCCTGCATCATGCCTTCGGCCTTGGCGCGCTCGGCCCTGGCCTTGGCCTCGTTGGCTTCATCAGTGGCTATGCCCGCCAGCCGCGCCTGCTCGGCGGCCTCGGCGCTCTTCTGGTCGGCCTCGGCTATCTTGCCCTTCAGGGTGGCCACCATCTGCTTCATTGCGCCAAAGACGCCTATTTCCGGGCGCTTGGGGTCAAAGGTAACGCCCAGGTCGCCCCCGGCGATGCGCAGGGCCAGGCTGGAGATAGAGCCGGGCTCGTCGCCCAATTGCAGCAGCATGTTGCGGGAAATGAAAAAGCCCAGTCCAAGGCCCACGATGATTGAAATAATGGTGGCGATGATGGCGATCAGGCGGACCCTGGCATAGTTTGCGGCGGCTTCCTCCGCCTGCTCCTTCGCAACGCCCTGCTTCATCGCGACCAGCTCATCTGCGGCCGTGCGGGCCAAGCCCAGCAAATCACGGGCCGTTGTATTGGAAAGCTGCTGAGCCTTCTTGCTCTGGGCGGCGTCGGTGGTGTTGCCCAGGCGCACCACTTCCTCCTGCACCTTCAGCCAATCGCCAATCTCCGTGCGCAGCTTCGCAACCGTTGCCAGACCTTTTTCGGAGTAAAAATACTTCTCTATCCCGGCCAAGTCTTTTTCCAACTCCTGGCGCGATTTTGCGTTCTGCTCTGCATACTTGGTGCAGTCCACCTCATTGTCGCACAAAATCAGGTTCTTTTCGTCGCGCACAACCAGGAGAACGTCTGTTTGGATTTTCCGCGCCAAATCCAGGCCCATGAGGTCTTTTGCGTACAAATTGTTCGTGTTCTCGGCCAAATGGCTGAACCCGCTCAGCGCATAGAACGCCAGCAGAGCCGTCATGAGTGAGAGGAGACACGCCAGCCCCATCAATTTCGTCATTGTCTTCATTTTTACACCCCAGGATTATTGTAGAGGCTATATGCCAACAGTGAAAACAGCACAGTGAGGCATGGTAAACAAGGCTCTACTTAAAATACTTACTTCGTTTGGAGCGATTTGTAAACGGAAAACTGCGGAATTGTTCCTTGGTACAGTATGCCATGCGGCGTCCGGCAAGCGGCGTTTTCCACCGTCACAAGCTGCCAAGCCGCAACCTGCCGGAGAAACATTGTAATATCGCCTCCCTCCCGTCCCTCTTCTGCGGCGCGCACAACATTCACAAGCAGACGTCACAGCATTGATACACGTAGTTACGTATATTTCGCGACAGGGCGCTGCGCCTCAGGGCGGCGTGGTGGGCCTGGGAAGAAAACGCCAGCAGCGCTCGCGGCATCGGGTGGGGCCGCCCAGACGTAAACGCGGGGGGCGCGCCAAAGCCGACGGCTGTTTCACCTTGGGCATGGCGGCGAGCTGAAATGCTTGCAGGCTTCCCGAAACCGGGAGGGACGCGCCCGGCTTACAGCCGGTGGATCTGCGGGATGTATTGCGCCGCCCTGTGTGCGGGCGGGCTTGGGGGCCGTGGGCGAAACGCTGAGGAAGGGCGAAGGGGGCGGTTCAGGCGCGTGGGCCGCAACCTAGCGAAAATCCGCCACGATGGACGGCAGCCGCTCGCGCACCAGAGACATGAAGCCGTCGCGCGTGGGCGAATCCTGCCCGGCGTTCCAGCACATCACCAGCGGTATGGGCTCCAGGGCGGGCGCTATGGGCACATAGGCCACCTGCCGGGTGCGCAGGTTGCGCACGCCCTCTGGCACAATGCTGACGCCCTGCTCCGCCGCCACCATGGTCAGCACCGTGGCCATCAGATCCGGGCTGTGCGCCACCAGGGGCGAAAAGCCCGCCGCCCGGCAGGCCGCAATGACCTGATCATACAGACCCACGGTCACCGCGCGGTCCAGCAGCACAAAGGGCGAGTCCGCAAGCTCCGCTAGGCGCAGCCGCTTGCGCCCGGCCAGGGGGTGCGTTTCCGCCAAGACGGCGAGAAACCGCTCGCAAAACAGCACCTGCTCCGCCAGATAGGCATGCCCAGGGGGCAACACGCGGGTAAAGCCAAGGTCCAGCTCTTCGCGGGCAAAGGCGGTCAGCTGCTTGTCCGGCGTCAGTTCGTGCATGCGGATGGTGACCTTGGGATGCGTGAGGCGATAGCTGCGGATGAGCTCTGGCAGGAAAAACATGGTGGGCGCGGCGAAGAAGCCGATGGAGAGCTTGCCCGCCTCGCCGCGCGCAACGCGCAAGGCCCGCTCCCGTGCGTTTTCCGCTGCGGCCAGAAGCGAGCGCGCGTCCTCCAAAAAGGCCCTGCCCGCCGCCGTAAGCTGCACCATGCGCGTGTTGCGGAGGAACAGCCGCACGCCGAGCTCGCGCTCCAGGTCGGCAATCTGCGTGCTGAGGGCTGGCTGGGCCACAAACAGCTTCTCCGCCGCTTTGGTGAAGTTCAGCTCCGCAGCCACGGCCACGAAATAGCGCAAATGCCGCAGTTCCATGCGCGATTAATAATAAATAGCAATCGCTGTGACAAGAACAATATATTTCACGAATATTAAGAACCTTTGTAGACAGGCGCCGAAGCTGGCGCACCGCAGAGACGAACCCCACGCCGCAACCAAGGAGAACATGCCATGCCGAGCCTTCATAGCCCCACTGTTCCCGGCGCGTTCCAGGCCGCACCCCGCGCGCTTTCCGCAACGCTGGTGCTTTTTCTCGCAGCCGGAGCGGGCCTGGCCGTGGCCTCGCTGTATTACAGCCAGCCCATGCTTGGCGTCCTCGGGGCAGACATAGGGACCACCGGCGCAGCGGTCGGCTGGGTGCCCACCCTGACCCAGCTGGGCTACGCCCTGGGGATTCTGCTGCTGGCCCCCCTGGGGGACCGCTACGACCGGCGGCGCATCATTCTGGCCAAGGCGGCGGCGCTCATCGTGGCCCTGCTCTGCGCCGGGCTCGCGCCGTCCATCGGCCCCCTGCTGGCGGCCAGCCTGGGCATAGGCCTTGCCGCCACCCTGGCGCAAGACATCGTGCCCTCTGCCGCGCACCTTGCGCCGGAAACGCAACGCGGCAGGGTGGTGGGCACCGTCATGACCGGCCTGCTGCTGGGCATTGTGCTTTCCCGCGTGGTGAGCGGCCTGGCGGCCGCGCATTTCGGCTGGCGGAGCGTGTTCTTCGGGGCCGCCGCAAGCATCGCCCTGGTGGCCCTTGGGGCCTGGCGTCTGCTGCCGTCCTTCCGGCCCGCCTTGCAAAATACCTATGCCGAGTTGCTGGGCTCCCTGGCGCAACTGTGGCGGCGGCACGCGGCCCTGCGCAGGGCCACGCTGGCCCAGGGCCTGCTGTCCATCGGCTTCAGCGCCTTCTGGTCCACCCTGGCCGTGATGCTCTACGCCGCGCCCTTCCACCTGGGCAGCGAGGTGGCCGGAGCCTTTGGCCTGGCCGGAGCCGCTGGCGCCCTGGCCGCCCCCCTGGCGGGCCGCATAGCCGACAGGCAAGGGCCGGAACGGGTGGCGCGGCTGGGTGCCGGGCTGGTGGCGCTGTCTTTCGCCACCCTGCTTGTTCTGCCGCTGCTTTCCATGCAAGGCCAACTGTGGCTGCTGGCGGCCAGCGCCGTGGGCTTCGACCTGGGCATCCAGGCCACGCTCATCGCCCACCAGACGATCATCTACAGCCTGGACGGCACCGCGCGCAGCAGGCTCAACGCCATCCTGTTCGTGGGCATGTTCATCGGCATGGCGGCGGGTTCCGCCCTGGGCAGCCTGCTGCAGGCGCATTGGGGCTGGCTGGCGGTCTCCGCCCTGGCGACGGCAACTTCCGCCGGGGCGCTGGCGGTGCGGCTGTGGGGCGCGGACAAGTGAGCGCAGCGGCGTTGGTGGCGGAGAGAGTGGCGGCGGAGATCTTGGCGAACGTGCCGCCGGGCAGGCCAGCGGACAGGCGGTGGACAGGCCAGCAGGCGGGGCCACAACCGGCGCGAAAGGCTGTGCAAGGCCCGCAGAGCGGTGTGCAAGCGGCGGGGCGCAAGCCGCAGCTCCATGGGAGCACTCCGCACTTCCCCCGGCTCAGCGTAGCGGCGAAGGCAAGGCACGCGGCAAAAACGCCGTGCAGCGGCCCAGCGCCAACAACAAGAAAAGGCTGGCCGAAACGTCCGTGCAGGCTGCCCGGCAAGGTTTTGCAAAAGACGCGAGCCCTCAGCCCAGGGTCAGCACCGTAAACTGGCTGGGCACGATGGTCATGCTCGGCGAAAGTCCCCCTGCCCCAGGCCTGATCGTGCAGGCGGCGCGCATTCCCCGGCGCGGGAGCGCCTCAGCC
>DIVX01000084.1:3623-3830 GCA_002422505.1 Desulfovibrio sp. UBA6121 | reverse complement strand
ACATGGTGTCGTACACGATGACGGCCTTCTTGGCGGGCTTTTGCAGGGCGAACTCGCGGTAGCAGTTCAGGGCGTAGGCCACGTCGTCCTTGCCGCGCCAGATGAGGCCGTGGTCCGGGCAGAGCATGTCGATGTCGAGGTTCATGCCGGCCAGGGCGTCCAGGGTTTTGAGCACCACGGCGGAGTACGGCAGCACGATGTTGGCGT
>DIVX01000084.1:0-3552 GCA_002422505.1 Desulfovibrio sp. UBA6121 | reverse complement strand
CATGTTGTCGGGCCAGTGCAGCATGCGCGTTTCAATGAACTGCACGGTGCGCTTGCCCAGGGAGATGGAGGCGCCGGTGGGCACCACCTCGACCGGCCAATCCTGCGAGTTGTGGTAGTAGGAGCGCAGGGCCTTTTCGCCCATGGGCGAGCAGAAGATCTTCTCCGGGTGGAAGCGCTCGACAATGCGGTCCAGGCAGCCCGAATGGTCCGGCTCCAGGTGGTTCACCACCAGGTAGTCGATGCGGGCGGCGGCGCCGCAGGCCTGGGCGATGGAGCACATGAGCTCTTCGTTGAAGTCGCTCTTCACGGTGTCGAAGAGGGTGATCTTTTCGTCCTTGACCAGGAAGGCGTTGTAGGTGGTGCCGCGCGGGGAAAGGGAGTAGCCGTGGAAGTCGCGGCTGTCCCAGTCGACGGCGCCGACCCAGAAGATGTCTTTCTTTATCTCGACGGGTTTCATGGCAGTCTCCATTCAGGGAAAGAGTATGGTTCAGGCCCCGCGCCGCATGCGCCCGGCCTCGGGGCGTCCTTTCGTACCCAGAGTTTTAAAAAAACATGGGGAGCGCCCCCCTGTCAAGGAGACGCTCCCGCTCTGTTGTCTTGCTTTTGAGGCTAAGCAGCCGTGGAAACGCGCTTATTCCTCAGGGCTGAAGTTCTCTTTGGAGGCCCCGCAAATGGGGCAAGACCAGGAGGAAGGGACGGCCTCCCACTTGGTGCCGGGCTTCACGTCATTGTCCGGGTCGCCCTCTGCGGGGTCGTACACATAGCCGCAGATGTTGCACACGTACTTCTGCATGGTGGTTTCTCCTTGAGTGGGTGTGGGGCAGCTCACCTCTTGGGTGGAGCCGGGACCGGCCAAGGGCCGGAAGCACTTCTTGGTTCCGCCGCAAATGGGGCAGCGCCACTCGTCCGGCAGGTCCGCAAAGCTGGTGCCAGCGGGAATCTTGCCTTTGCGGTCGCCCTTGTCTGGGTTGTAGATGTAGCCGCAGTTGGTGTTCTGGCACTGGTACATCTCTTCCGGCTGGGCCATGTCGCTCTCCTTCTGCCACGCTGCGGTCAGGCCTGGTCGCCCTGCCCTGCGCCTAGGCCGTGGCCGACCACAGGCCGTGCAGGTTGCAGTACTCGCGGGCCTTTACCTGGCCGCCGTGGGGGCAGCAGAACTCCGCCTCGGGCGCCATGCCGGGGCCAAGGGGCTTGATGTAGAGCACGCCGTCCACGAAGAGCTCGATCCACTCGATCCAGTGCTTCTCTTCCATGGGGTGCGCAACGCTGCCCACCTTGACCTTGTAGCCGGTGGCGGTTTTTTCGATGACCGGGACGTGCTTTTCCTTGGCGGCGTCAACCGTGTTCTCGGTCATGAGCTTCATGGGCTCGCCGCAACACACCAAATCGCCCTCGCCCGGGTGGACGACGCAGACGATGTTGCCGCAAACGCCGCACTTGTAGATCTGTCCGCATTCAGTTCCCATGGTGCCTCCTCGCTTTTACGCGCGTATATCGGTGTTACCAGTTCTCTTCGGCAATTTCAAAGTGCGCCTGGGGATGGTCGCAGGCCGGGCACTTGTTGGGGGCGGCTGCGCCCTCGTGGATGTAGCCACAGTTGCGGCAGCGCCACACAACGGCCTTCTCCTTCTTGAACACCTGGCTCTTCTCGATGTTCTTGGCCAAGGCCAGGAAGCGCTTCTCGTGGAAGCGTTCCGCCACGGCGATGGCGTCGAAGATGCACGCGATGTCCTTCAGGCCTTCCTCGCGGGCGATCTTGGCAAACTCCGGGTACATGCTGCTCTGCTCGTGGTTCTCGCCCTCGGCCGAGGCCTTGAGGTTCTCCAGGGTGGTGCCAATGACCCCAGCCGGGAAGGCTGCGGTGATTTCGACCTCGCCGCCCTCCAGCAGTTTGAACAGGCGCTTGGCGTGCTCCTTCTCCTGGTTGGCGGTTTCCTCAAACACAGCGGCCATTTGCACGTAGCCCTCTTTCTTGGCCACGGCGGCGAAATAGGTGTAGCGGTTTCTGGCCTGAGACTCGCCAGCGAAGGCGGTCAGGATATTTTTTTCAGTGCGGGTTCCGCGAAGGCTCATTATTATTTCTCCTTGCTGAAAGCGCCGGGGCAAGCCCGGCTGTTGCAGATGATTTGACCCTACCACAATGCGCGCGGAGCGCCAGAAAAAAGATGCGGGCGTGGGCGCGTTTGCTACATCTCTCCCCCGGAGCAAAGCGGGCACACGCCCACAAACTCCACGTCACAACGCAGCTCGCGGTAGCCCATGGCCTGCTCCGCCGGAATTTCCGGAAGGTTCAGGGGAAACTCCAGGTCGTCCACCCGCCCGCAAACCGAGCAACGCAGGTGCGGGTGCGGCACGGGGTTTCCGTCGAACCGTTTTTGGGTTCCGGCACCGCCGATGCGCAGCACAATGCCCCTGCTGCTCAAGAAGTCCAGGTTCCTGTAAACCGTTCCCAGGCTGATCCTCGGCATGATCTTGCGGACCATGTCGTAGACCTCGTCGGCCGTGGGGTGGGTTTTCACCTTGCACAGTTCAGCAAGAATGGCTTCCCGCTGCCGGGACAGGCGCACGCCCTTGTTTTCACATGTTTCCATAGATACCTCGCTCTAAGCTGATAACTATTACTAGTAACAATTCTCATTTGTGTCAAGCGCAAAAAAACGCAGTACAGCGCGCGTCCCGAAGCTGGTTCGTGCCCTGTACTCGTTTTCAGAATGGCTGCCAAGAGCCGACGGTGGCCGCTGATACGTATTTGTTTATGGAAAAGTCATACTTAGGCGTGAGTTGCCGACTTAGCCAACAAGATCTTGCAGGGTGCGCAGCCCAATGTCCAGCTCTGTGGCGAACTGCACGCCAAGTTCTTCGCCATTACGCCAGCGAATGCTGCCCGCAAGATTTTGGAGCCTGCCGCCATCATTCACATTCGCAACGTGCAGCACCAAAAGCGTTACTTCCGCCCCTGGCGGGGGCGGGGCGCACTTTATGCGCGCGCCTCCGGCGCTGATGTCTATGAGCACTGCCTGGCCGAGCCGACCGCCATAGGCAATGGTGCAGGTCCTGTCTCGCCCGTGGGCTAAAAGATGTACCCGGCCAAACTGTCTGCGCTCGCTCCCCGTTGCCATGCAGCACCTCCCGCCAGATGATGGCGTTTGCGGGAGAGCATACTACTCGCTGCGGAATTTCTCAACCAGCTGGGCCAGATTTCTGGCCGTCTCCGCAAGATTGGCGATGTCACTGTTGGCTTTCTGCACGTCTCCGGCCATTTGCGTGGCCAGGGAATTAATTTCGCTGACGTTGGTGTTGATCTCATCGCTCGTGGCCGACTGTTGTTCTGCAGCGGTGGCGATGGAGCGCACCATATCGGCCATATGCTCAGAGGCGTCCACAATCTGCGTCAGCATGCCGCCAGCGCCGCCGGCCAGCTCGCTGGAGGTATCGACACGCTCCTTGGTGGCCTGCATTTGCCGCACGGCGTCTTCGGTGCTGTGCTGAATATGCTGAATGGCCGACTCCACTTCCTGGGTGGCCACCATGGTCTTCTCGGCCAGCTTGC
>DIVX01000090.1 GCA_002422505.1 Desulfovibrio sp. UBA6121 | reverse complement strand
GCACCAGGAAGGCGTCGTGCTTCTCAGCAGTCATGCCGGTGAGCGGGAAGAACACGTGGGTGAAGTGGGTGGCGCCCTTCTCAATGGCCCAGTCCTTCATGGTGTTGGCCACAACATCAGCAATGCTGGCGTCGAGCTTTTCACCGAGGTCGATGGTCTTCTTGAGGGACTTGTAGACGGCCTTGGGCAGGCGGTCCTTCATGACCTTCTCGCTGAAGACGTTGGAGCCGAAAATTTCGGTGGGCTTGGTGTCGTGGAAGTTCAGAGGGGCATGGGAAGGTTTGTAGTTGATGACTGCCGAGATGGCGTTGAGACGTGCCTGGATTCCGCTCATGGTGGCTGACTCCTGTAAGTGGTGGCGTTTGGTTAGTGCTTGGCAAAATTGTTAGAAAAGCGACCTGCTTCCCGCTGCGGTGGAGCCATGTCCCGTCCACAGTATGCCAACTGCCTTGGCCAATCAAGTGGCGGCGCGCCTTGCGAGGGTGCACTGCGCGTCACCGGCCTTCAGCGTGCGCTGAGTTGAAACCAAGGTATCAAGAATCGGGCCAAGAATAAAAAGCGTGTTGAATCAATGGGATGATGGAAGAGGGGGCGGGATGTGGCTGTTACTTGTAACAATTTTGAAAAATAACCGGGTTGCCGGAAAGTCTGAGTGACAAATTTGTTGTCAGCCACTTTGGGCAGGCTCAGAAAGGCGCAATTGCTAGCTCAGGCCGAGTTCCTTCAAAAATGCACCCAGCTTGCGGTCCTCGGTCAAAATGTGGGTCATGACATTATCCTTGATGATGCTGCTCACGTCTATTTTGGAAGCCAGCCGCCAGGAGTCGTAATCGTCGCAGATGGTGCCCAGGGCGCTTAGAATCAGCGTGTGGCTCTGCTCGTGTTCGACATGGCCGGGGTAGCCGTGCTCGCGCATTAGGCGTTCCTCGGTCTCGAAGTGCTCCCGTGTGGTTTCGAGCAACTGGCGCAGCAGGTCGCCGGTGCCTGCGCCCGCCGCTGCGCTGAACAGGGTTTTGTACAGCGATTTCGCGCTGCGGAACAGTTCCCGGTGCTCCCTGTCCATGCTTTCAATGCCGGTGCCGTATTCCTCCTGCCAGGCCAGCGGGTCGGCTACGGCATCCAGTGACACGGCCTTTTCCAGCCGCGCCTCGTACACTTCAAGCAGCTTCCAGCGCACAATGGGCACCTCCGCCAGCACCGTGGCGGGAATCTCATACAGCTCCGTGTCCTTTACGGCCTGGGCCTTGAACAGGCAGGGGATGTTGAAAAGCACCGTGCTTTCGCAAAAATAGTCTCCGGCCTTGAGCCGTTCAATCACGCGGTCGCCGATGAGCAGATCCACCGCGCCGGACTTGACGAGCCCCAGGCGCGGCGCTGCGCTGCGGCCGATGATGGAGTCCTTGAGATAGATGCGGGGGGTTATGGCGGCCGCGATGGCGTTTTGCCTGGTGCAGGACAAGGCGTCGCCGAAGAGGCGGTTGGTATACAAAAAGCCGCGCACGTCCAGTTGGCGCGCCATGCGTTCGAACAGGCCGTTGCTCTTCACGAACACGCTGTACAAGTCCATGGGAATGCGCAGGGCCTGAACGAAGTTGGCCGCGCGGTAGGTCTCGGCGCTGGGCTTGTCCGTCAGGGCCGTCACCTCTCCCAGCATGGCCCCGGAGGACAAGGTGCTGAACACGTGCCTGCGCGTCTGGATCATCTCCACCTGTCCGGTCAGCAGCAGGTACACGCAGTCCGCCCGTCGCCCGGCCTTGAGGATGATGGATTCCGGGTTGAACTTGACCACGGGGTTGTTCAGAAGCACGCGCAGCCGCGAGCTGGTCACGGTGGGAAAATAGCTGGCAAGCGAGTGGAAGGCGTTGGAGCGCACATAGTCCTGATGGGAGGGAATGAGCACATCCACGGTGCCGAAGGGCGCGCCGGAACCTATCTCTTTTTGCCTGTTGCTCAAGGGCAGGGCCGTGTGCGCCAGGATGATCTTTTCGCTTTTGTCCTCGGCGAAGTCTTCGGCGTCGCCGTGGATCATGCCGCCGCCGATGTCCAGCTTCTTGAGGTCGACGGGGGTAAGGTAGCTTTGCGCCACGGTATCGTACAATTCCTGCGAAATTCCCGGCGCTTCGTTGTCGGGCGTGATCATGCCGCGCAGAAGCTTGAGGCTCGCTATGTCTGCGAAGTGGGCGTACGAGCGGTAGCCGGTGCGGTCCAAGGTGCGGAAGAACATCACCGTGGTTTCCACCGGGTGCGGCGAGAACACGGGCTTGACCTCAAGGGTGTCGATGTCGTTCCACTCGCCCAGGGCCAGGTCGTGGAACTCGAAGTAATGTTCGAACTCGTCCTCGTTCATCATGGACAGGGCGGCCAGTTTCTTCATCACTGAGGCGCGCACCAGCGCGGTGGCGTAATAGGGGATGCGGTGGTCGGCGCGCATGAGGTCCGGCAGGCCGCAAAAATGGTCGTCGTGGGCATGGGTGTGGAAGATGCCTGCGATTTCGTTGACGCTGATGCCCAGGGCATTGAGCGAATGCATGATGTTTGGACCGGCATCGATGAGATACACCTTGCCCTGGAAGAGCAGGATGCTGGCCATGGCCGGGCGGTTGATGTCCCAGCCGTCGCCCTCGCCGGAGTGCAGCACCGCGAAGTAGTCGCGCCGGATCTGATGGAAGCCCAGCACGTAGGGGGGCAGGGCCTGGGAGTGCTGCGGAGGGTTCAGGTCCACCCGCACGGACTGCCTGGCGTAGGATATTTCAAAAAGGTTGGGCTTAAGGCGCTTGATGAAGACCTGGTTGCGAATCTCCTGGGGCTCGTTCTCCAACACCACAAGGTCCAGGTATTCGTCCATGTGGCGGATTTTTCCAAAGGCGAACTTGAGCTTCAGGCGCATCATTTGCCGGGCCAGCTCCGGGGAGACTCCCGTACGGATGATCTCCTCCTCGCTCATCAGCCCGTAGTTCCCCCGCGAGATGTATTCCATCTGCGCCTCCACCTGCCTGCGCGCGCCCACAAGCACGGGCTTGAGCCCGGTGTTGTTGGGGTGCCCGGGAATGATGCGGCCCTGGCGATAGAACATCTGCAGGATGGGGAATTCTGAGAGATTGGTGAAGCGGCCGTTCTGGATGTGCGCGTCGGAGAGCAGAATGGCGTTCGGGCCGGTCTCGTAGCGCACGCCGTCGCTCTCCACGGCCTTGATGAGGCCGCGTTTGGTGAGGTGCTTTACGCTGTCCGCCGGGCAACCGCACAGAATGTGCACGTCCGCCTCGGGAATGCTGACGTAGAAAATACCTTCCGCAACTTCGATCTTGGAGAGTCCCGCCATTTAGTCACCAAAGGGATGCACACGTTTTGTCCAGGAACCGGGGCGCGGCCCGGCAAAAGAGACGACACGCTTGAACTTGCCGTGGGTATGTAGTCTGTCTATAGCCCATCCGTCCAGCGGATTCCTGGCCGTGACACGCATGAGCTACGTACAGGGGTTGATTGTTGAAAGAAATTTTGTTTTGAACGATGAAACGCAGTATGCATCGTGAGCCGGACATTGCCGGAAAGGACCCCCCCCATGCTGGAAGCTGAGAAGAAACGTGAACGGATTCTCATTGTCGATGACGAGCTGATCAACAGGAAGGTGCTTGAAGGACTGCTCAAGTCCTTCGGGCTCGACTGCCTTTCTGCAGAATCCGGTCCTGCCGCTCTGAAAATGTTGGATAAGAGCATCGACCTGGTGCTGCTCGACATCATGATGCCCGGCATGGACGGTTTCACTGTGGCGCGGGCCATACGTGAAACTCCCGCCTACGCTGATCTGCCCATTGTGATGGTGACGGCCCTTTCCGCCAAAGAGGACCGCCTGCGGGCCGTGGAGGCGGGCGCCAACGACTTTGTGGCCAAGCCCATCGATGCGACGGAACTCAAGGTCCGCATGGTCTCGCTCCTGCGGATGAAAAAGTATTACACTGAGCTGAAGGACTACCAGCAGCACCTGGAGGACATGGTTTCCGAGAAGACCTCGGCCTTGCGCGCCGCCATGGCCGAATTGGAGCATGCGCGCAAGGCCACGCTGCAAGCGCACATGGAGACCATTCATAAGCTCTCTGCCGCGGCAGAATACAAGGACGAGGACACGGCGAGCCACATCATGCGCATGAGCCGCTATTGCGCCGTCATCGCCAAGGGCTACGGGCTGGATGAAGAACTGCAGGACCTCATCTTGAACAGCAGCCCCATGCACGACATCGGCAAAATGGGCATTCCCGACGCGATATTGCTTAAGCCCGGCAACCTCACCGAGGAAGAATGGGTCATCATGCGGCGGCACACGGTGATGGGAGAGGCGATTCTGCGCGGCGGCTCTTCGAAGTATCTGGAAGCCGGGGCCGAGATTGCGCTCTCGCACCACGAGAAATGGGACGGCTCCGGCTATCCCAACGGGCTTTCGGCCAACGCCATTCCCCTGTTCGGCCGCATTTGCGCCGTGGCCGACGTCTTCGACGCCCTGACCACGCGCCGCCCCTACAAACCCGCCCTGAGCAACGAGACAGCCCTGGAGATCATGGCGCCGGGCCGTGGTCGGCATTTCGACCCTGAACTGTATGATGTGTTTTTGGCTAACTACGACATAATCCTTGATGTTCAGCGGTCGTACAACGACGACTGAGCGCTTTCGCCCAGTTCCTGGCGTCTTTGCCGGTCCACCTCGTCCAGGCCCGCGCATGGAATTTCTTCGTGCTCGGGACTCTGTCCGTGCCCTCGTCCCAGGGCTTGCCCGCCTGCCCAAGTTTTTATAAAAACTCTAGACATCATTCCTTGCCTGGGCTATTGACGAATAAATTTTTGCAGGCATGGCCCGTTGCAGATGCGTTTTCGTTGGGGCCAAGCAGGAGAGCCGCGCATGGGCAACGCCGACAGGCCCCTCGACCACTTGAAGCAGGACCTTGCGTCCGGGGCCGCTTGGCTTGAAGCGCCGCAGTTCTTCGACCCGTCCCGGCGCGGCGACTCCGCCGCACTGGCCGACAGCCTGCTGCAGTACATGAGCGGCGCGCAGAACAAGATGGCTGAAAGTCTGGAGGCCCAGAAGCGCCTGCGCCGGGAGCTGGCCCAAGTGCACGAGAACGCGCGCAAGACGCAGGCGGCCCAGCAAGAGCGCATCCGCAGCCTGGAGGCCGAGGCCTGCGCGTTGCGCCGGGCCCTGGAAGAAGAGCGCGGCCGCGTGCGCAACGTCCTTTCGGGTTCCAGTGGTGTTGAACTTGCCCACGCCCCGCCAGACGAGCACCTGGACCAGCCTTTGGTACTGCGCTCGCAGCAGGGTGATTTTCTTGGAGTTACCGACAAGGGCGGCCAGGCTTTGACGCTTTCCGGCTTTTTGCGCCTGGTGGAGACCGGGGCCAAGCCGGGGGAGCGCGTGGTGGCCTCTTGCTGGGAGGCGCGCAACGGCTGCTGGAGCCTTACCTTGTGTCTTTCCGGCGGGGCTGCGCCCAAGAGGTGCTACAGCTTTGAAACAATCGCCCTGCGCACGCCAAACGGCAACAAGGTCACGCTGCTTTCTGCGGTCAGCGTGGATGGCGAGGCCGTGCCGACCGGGTTCGTGGTGCAGATGTTTCGCCACCTGCGTGAAAGTTTTCAGGAAGAATGAGGATTTGCTCTAGATTTACTCTTGATGGATGCTGTCCATATAGGTTAGGGGAAATCATCTCCCGCGAGTTATTTCGGAGGAGCAGACATGCCGCAAGTTGCCGCCAGGATCAGCACCGACCACGAAAAGTGGCTCAAGGACTTTTTCAAGACCAAGAGCGCAGGTGCCGAGTTCATTCTGCCCTGGGCCGTAGACGTCTTTTTCAAGATGATACGCGGCGTGTCCGTGGAGTTCACCACGGCCGAGCTCAAGACTATTCTTGAAGCCCACCGCGACGTGCGCCTGCTGCCCAACCAGTCGAAGCAGGCCTATTTGCTGCTGCGCGTGGAAAGCGCCTGCGACGAACGCGAGGCGCACATCATGCATGGCGCAAGCCGCAGTAACCTGGAAATCAAGCTGCGCCGCCTAAGCGACCTGCAGGCCACGGCGCTGATGATCTGGGCCACGGCCTATTGGACCAGCAAGGCCTGGGGCGGCGTGTCCCTGGATGATTTCGTCAAGCTGACCTGCACCGGCAACTAGCCCGGCCAAAGCCTCCCCGCGCCAGAACCAAACAGAGCAGCCAGGTCGGCTCCGCTTGCCCCTTCCTTCGGCGCAAGCCCGTGCCCGCCCCGGCATCGAGGACGAGCACCCATGCACCAGAGCCCGAGCATTCTGACCATCGCCGGGTCCGATTCCGGCGGCGGCGCCGGCATTCAGGCCGACCTCAAGACCATCGCCATGCTGGGCGGCTTCGGCGCGTCGGTCATTACCGCCCTTACCGCGCAGAACACCACAGCCGTCACCGGCATCCATCCCGTTCCGCCGCAGTTCGTGGCCCAGCAGCTTTCCGCAGTGCTTTCCGATCTCACCGTACGCGCCGCCAAGACCGGCATGCTCCTCTCGGGCGAGATCATCCGCACCGTGGCCGCCGCCCTGGCCAGCCGCAACTTTCCGCTGGTGGTCGATCCGGTATGCGTTGCCCAGTCCGGTGCGCGCCTGCTCGAAGAATCCGCCGTGAACGACATGGTGCGCCATCTCTTTCCCATCACCGATCTTTTGACCCCGAACATCCCCGAGGCCGAGCTCTTCACCGGGCTCACCCTCAAAAGCGCCCAGGACATCTGCGAGGCGGCGCAGCGCCTGCTGGCCATGGGCCCCAAGGCCGTGCTCATCAAGGGCGGGCACATGGATTCCCCCGCCTCCACGGACTGGTACGCCACGCCGGGGCAAAAACCTTTGCCTTTGATGCAGAGCAGGGTGGACACGCAGAATCTGCATGGCACGGGCTGCACGCTTTCCGCCGCCATTGCCGCACACCTGGGCCAGGGGCACGACATGCTCACCAGCGTGCGGCGTGCGCAGGCCTATCTCCACGCGGCCCTGCGCGCCAGCTATCCTGTGGGCGCGGGCGGCGGTTCGCCCAACCACGCGGTGCCCCTGCTCAAGGAGCAGGCCCGCTTGGGCGTGCTGGACGAACTGGCCGAGGCGGGCAGACAGCTGGCCCTGTTGCCGCACTTTTCCAGGCTGATTCCAGAGGTGCGGTCCAACCTGGTGCTGGCCCTGCCGTATGCGTCTTCGGCGCAGGATATCGCCGCCTTCAGCGGGCGCATCACCTGCACGCGCCGGGGCGAGGTGATCCTGGCGGGCGGACCGGAGTTCGGCGCATCCTCGCACATGGCGCGCGTGCTGCTGGCTGCGGCCAAGTTCAACCCGCGCCTTACCTGCGCCCTGAACATCCTTTGCAACGAAGATACGTTGCGCAGCTTGAAGCGCACCGGCATGACCTGCGCCAGCTTCGACCGGGCCGACGAGCCCGCCGATGGCCTGGGCCAGCATGGCGGCACCATGGACTGGGGCACCCAGGCCGCGCTGGAGACCAGCGGCACGCCGCGCACCGTGGACGCCGTGGTGGACCTGGGCGGGCCTGGCAAAGAGGCCATGATCCGGGTTCTGGCGACAGATCCCAAGGAACTGCTGGCCAAGGTGCGGCGCATTCTGGATTTGCTGTAGTTAATGCGTGCGGCCCGGGGCAGTGCGGCCGCCCCGGTTGACAGTTTGCCGCCCCCCGCTTATCTAACGTGACTTTTGGCGGGACTTTTGGGAGCTCGCAGTGCGAGAGTGGCGGAATTGGTAGACGCNNACGCACTGGACTTAGGATCCAGCGGCCGCGTCCGTGGGAGTTCGAGTCTCCCCTCTCGCACCACGAAACACAAAACGCGACCCGCGCACCCTCGCGGGCTGACATCTTAGGAGGACGGCAAGTCAATGGAATACAAGGTCGAAGAACTTTCTCCGGTCAAGCGCAAGATCAACATCCAGGTGCCCGTGGACGAGGTCAACGCTGCCCTCTCCGCCGCTGTGGCCCTGTACCGCCACCGCTACGAGATCAAGGGCTTCCGCCGCGGCAAGGCCCCTTCCTCCGTGGTGGAGGGCAAGTACCGCTCCCAGATCTACCCCGAGGCCACCACCGACCTGGTGAACTACCAGATCAACGAGGCCTTGGCCGCGCTGGGCGTCATGCCCCTTTCGCGCATCGATGTGGACGCCAAGGAGCTGGTGCGCGACCAGGAGTTCAATTATTCCGTTTCGTTCGAGGTGGCCCCGGACTTCGCCCTGCCGGACTACGAAGGCCTTGCCGTCGAGGTTGAGCGCGCCGTGGTGAAGGAGGAGGAGGTCAAGGAGGTTGAAAACCGCATCCTGACCAACGCCGCCACAGTGAAGCCCATTGATGTGGTGCGCCCGGCGGCTGATGGCGACATCGTGGTCATCACCTTTGGCGCCTACAAGGGCGACGAGGTGTACCAGGGCATTCAGGCCGAGAACTTCGAGCTGAGCCTGGGCGAAAAGCAGGCCCTGCCGGAATTCGAGGCCATGCTCAAGACCCTCAAAACCGGCGAGCAGGGCGAGTGCGAAATCGCCTTCCCGGAAGACTTCATCAATCCCGCCATGGCCGGACAGACCCTGACCATGCGCGCCACCCTGCACTCCATCAAGGAGCGCATTCTGCCCGAGCTCACCGATGAGGTCGCCAAGCGCGCCGGCGGTTTCGAGTCCGTGGAGAAGATGCGCGAGGCCATCAACAAGAGCTACCTGCAAAGCCGCGAGCAGTTGAACAAGTCTTTGGCGCAGAAGAAGCTGCTGGACCAGTTGCTGGCCAAGGTGGACTTCCCCCTGCCGCCGAGCATGGTCGAGAACCGCATCGACCGCCTGCTGGCCGACCTTGAGCAGAAGCTGGACCGCCAGGGCAAGAGCCTGGGCGCGCTCGGCAAGTCCATCGACGAACTGCGCGAAGGCCACCGCTCCCAGGCCGAAGAGGCCGTGCGCGGCGAGATCCTGCTTCTGGCCGTGGCCAAGAAGGAGAATCTGGACGTCAAGCCCGAGGAGATCGACGCCGCTTTGACCCAGGTTGCCCGCCAGCATGGGCAGGACCTGCTCTCCGTGAAGCAGTACTATGAAGAGAACAACCTCATCTTCCCCTTGAAGGATCGCCTGCTGGCCGACAAGGCCATTGAGCTGATCTACGCGCGCGCCGCCAAGACCGAGGTGGAGCCCGCCGCCGAGGAGAACAAGGACGAGGCCCCGGCCAAGCCCAAGAAGCCCCGCGCCAAAAAGGCCGAAGCTCCCAAGGAATAATCTTTGGGCCGCTTTCGCCCCTTGAACGGTTAAGACACCGCGCGGCGGCCGGGAGCATTCCGGTCGCCGCGTCATGATTTTTAGGAACCGGCGTTTTTTAGCCCTCGCCCCCTGGCGAGTATTGACGGACGCCGACAAGCCATTATTCTACTGTACGGCATATGGTTACTTACGAAATCTGCCGATGAGTTCTGCGCAGTCAACCAGTTAAGGACGTGTCGCCCGTCCTGCATGAAGGAGCCGCCCATGCCCGCCGTCCCCATTGTCATAGAGACCACAGGCCGCACCGAGCGCGCCTACGACATTTATTCCCGCCTGCTCAAAGACCGCATCATTCTGCTTGGCAGCTCCATTGACGACCACGTTGCGAGTCTCATTTGCGCACAGCTCCTGTTCCTGGAGTCCGAGGACCCGGAAAAGGAGATTTACATGTACATCAACTCCCCCGGCGGTGTGGTTACGGCCGGCATGGCCATTTACGACACCATGCAGTACANNAGGCCGCCAGCATGGCCGCGCTGCTTTTGTGCGCCGGTGAAAAAGGCATGCGCTACGCCCTGCCGCACAGCCGCATCCTCATCCATCAGCCCCTGGGCGGCGCGCAAGGCCAGGCCACGGACATCGGCATCCAGGCGCGCGAGATTCTGCGCATGCGCGAGGAACTGAACGGCATTTTGGCCGGGCACACCGGGCAGAGCATGGAGCGCATCGAGAAGGACACCGAGCGCGACTATTTCATGACCGCCAAAGAGGCCCTGGAATACGGCATCATCGACACAATCATGGTCAAGCGCGGCGACGCGGAAAAGAAGGCCTAGAGGAAGCTCATGAACAGGAAAAAGACCGGCTCGCCCACAGACCTTGCCTGCTCCTTTTGCGGCAAGAGCCAGGTTGACGTGCAGCGCCTCATCGCCGGCCCGGATGTCTACATCTGTGACGAATGCGTGGGCCTGTGCAACGACATCATCGCGCAGGAGCATGCCACCGAGACCGTTGGCGACGTGCGCCTGCTGCCCCCGCAGGAGCTCAAGGCCCTGCTTGACCAGTATGTCATCGGCCAGGACAAGGCCAAGAA
>DIVX01000146.1 GCA_002422505.1 Desulfovibrio sp. UBA6121 | reverse complement strand
TCATCGGCAAGCAGCGAAACGGCCCCGTGGGCGAAGTGGAGCTGTTCTTCAAAAAGCAGTACAGCCGATTTGAAAATCTGAACCAGATGGCGTATCCCTCGGAGTACTTCACGTCCAGCTGACCTGCCTGCACGCCGAACGACGCGCCACAGAAATAGCACACGAGGGGGAGAGATGTATTACGAAGCCGCAGAGGGCATGGCCCGCGAGTCCCTGGAACGCCTGCAGACCGAACGCCTGAAACGCACCATCACCACCTGCCTGCGCTCTCCCTTCTATTCCAGCCGCCTTGGGGCCCTTGGCCTCGGGCCGGACGATTTCAATTCCCCGGCGGACATCCGCAAGATTCCCTTCACCACCAAGGACGACCTNNCACGCCTCCAGCGGCACCACCGGCACGCCCACAGCCATTTTCTACACCCAGAACGACCTCGATTCCTGGGCCGGGCTGGTGGCGCGCTGCATGTACGCTGTCGGCCTGCGCAAGGGCGACGTGTTCCAGAACATGAGCGGCTACGGCCTGTTCACCGGCGGCCTGGGCATCCACTACGGGGCGGAGCGCCTGGGCCTTTTGACCGTGCCTGCGGGCGCGGGCAACTCCAAGCGCCAGCTCAAGCTCCTGCGCGATTTCAAGGTCGACGGCGTGCACATCATTCCCTCCTACGCCCTGCATTTCGCCAGCTTCCTCAAGCAGGAGGGCGTGGACCCGCGCTCCCTCAACTGGCGTTTCGCGCTCATCGGCGCAGAGCCCCACACCGAGGAAGCCCGCCTGCGCATTCAGGAGCTGCTGGGTCTCAAGGCCTTCAACTCCTATGGCATGACGGAGATGAACGGCCCCGGCGTGGCCTTCGAGTGCGAGAAGCAGTGCGGCATGCACGTGTGGGAAGACGCCTACATCGCGGAGATCATCAACCCCGAAACCGGCGAACCCGCCGCCGAAGGGGAAGTGGGCGAGCTGGTCATGACCACGCTGTGCCGCGACGGCATGCCCATTCTGCGCTACCGCACCCGCGACCTGACGCGCTTTCTGCCCGGACCGTGCGCCTGCGGCCGCACCCACCGCAGGCTCGACCGCATCACCGGCCGCGCCGACGACATGCTGATCATCAAGGGCTGCAACATCTACCCCATGCAGGTGGAGCAGGCCCTCATGAGCATGCCGGAAGTGGCGCAGAACTATGTCATCGAGCTCTTCAAGGAGGGCGAGATGGACCAGCTGCGCGTGAAGGTGGAAATCAAGGACGACTACTTCGTGGAGGACATGCGCGCGCTGACCTCCCTGCAGAAGAAGATCACCGCCCGCCTGCGCGACGAGATTCTGGTCACCCCGCGCGTGGAGCTGGTGCAGCACGATTCCATTCCCAAAAGCGAGGGCAAGGCCGTGCGCGTGGTGGACCTGCGCGAAAAAGAGTGAGCCTGATCATCGGGCTGGGCCTTGGCCTGGTCCTGTTCAGCCTGCTCTGGCTCAACCTGCTCTCCCTGCCGGGCAACTGGCTGATGCTGGGAGTGCTGGCCCTGGTGGTGTGGTTGTGGCCCAGCGGCCCGCTCACCTGGGGCTTCCTGGGCTACATGGGCCTCTTGGCCGTCCTGGGCGAGGTCATCGAATTCGTGGCCCAAATCATCGGCGGCAAGCGCGGCGGAGCCAGCGGGGCCGGAAATATCGGCGGCATCGTGGGCTCCATCGCCGGGGCCATCCTGGGCGCTCCCTTCGGCCTGGGGCTGGGCAGCATCGCCGGGGCCCTGGCCGGGGCCTGGATAGGCTGCTTCGCCGTGGAGCGCCTGCGCCAGGAATCGCACAAGCAGGCCCTTGAGGCCGCCTGGGGCGCTTTCTGGGGCCGCAGCCTGGGCCTTGTGGGCAAGGCCGCCGCCGGGGCCGCCATCATTGTCCTGAGCGTCGCAAAAGTAATCAGCCAGGCCGCCTAGCGCGCGCCACAAGACACCTTTGAAGGAGACCTCCCGCATGTCCACCAGCACCTTTCCCTCCTATCGCGGCACCATGGAGTACGTTTGCCTGGGCTGCGGCGCCCGCTACAGCATCGAGGAGCTGCACTACACCTGCCCCTCGTGCAGCGGCGTGTTCCTGCTGACGGACACCTCCTTCGACGAACTCAAGAAGACCAGCGCGGCCAAATGGCGCGAGATCTTCGACGCCCGCGCCGCCAGCAAGAACCCGGCCCTGCGCGGCATCTTCCGCTTCTACGAACTCATGGCCCCGGTGCTGGAGGAAGAAGACATCCTCTACCTGGGCGAGGGCAACACCCCCATCGTGGATTCGCCCCCGGCCTTGCGCGCAGAGCTCGGCCTCAAGACCGCCTACAAGAACGACGGCCAGAATCCCAGCGCCAGCTTCAAGGACCGGGGCATGGCCTGCGCCTTCAGCTTCCTCAAGAGCCTCATCCGCACCAAGGGCTGGACAGAGGTGCTGGCCATTTGCGCCAGCACGGGCGATACCTCCGCCGCCGCCTCGCTCTATGCCTCCTACGTGGGCGGCGCGGTGAAAAGCGCTGTCATCCTGCCGGCCGGCAAGGTCACCCCGCAGCAGCTGGCCCAGCCGC
>DIVX01000055.1:16577-20400 GCA_002422505.1 Desulfovibrio sp. UBA6121 | reverse complement strand
CATCCTGGTCTCGCTGTTCGCCAGCCACATCCAGCGCATCCAGGAGATCATGGACCTGGCCCAGGCCTTCGGCCGCAAGGTGGCCGTGAGCGGCAAGAGCCTGATCCGCAACATCGAGCTGGCCCGGGACCTGGGGCACCTGCGCGTACCCGCCGAGGCCCTGGTCCAGGTGGAGGAGCTCGCGGGCTTTCGCGACGACGAGGTGGTCGTCCTGCTCACCGGCTCCCAGGGCGAGCCCCTGGCCGCGCTCTCGCGCATCTCCATGGACGAGCACCGCCACCTGACCATCCAGAAGGGCGACCTGGTGCTGCTCTCCTCACGGTTCATCCCGGGCAACGTCCTGGCCATCACCCGGGTCATCAACCGGCTCTACCGCCTGGGCGCCGAGGTGCTCTACGAGAAGGTCCAGGCCATCCACGCTTCGGGCCACGCCCACCGCGAAGAACTGCGCATCATGCTCGAAACCGTGCGGCCCAAGTATTTTGTGCCCGTGCACGGCGAATACCGTCATTTGGTGAAGCACTCGCGCCTGGCGGTGGAGTGCGGCGTTGCCCCGGAGCGCGCCCTGGTGCTGGAAAACGGCCAGCCCATCACCCTCCTGCCCCAGGGCATCCGCCTGGAGGAGGCCGTACCCGCCGAGCGCATTCTTGTGGACGGCAAAGGCGTGGGCGACGTGGGCCAGAGCGTGCTGAAGGAACGGCAGCTGCTGGCTGGCGAAGGCATGGTGGTGGTGCTGCTGGTCATTGACCAGGACACCGGCGAGATCACCCTGGGGCCGGACATCGTTTCCAAGGGCTTCATTTTCGAACAGCACTACGCGCACCTCCTGGAGGACGCCAAGTGCGTGGTGCTGGAGGAAGTGGAGGAAGTGGGCACCGGCAACCTCAAGCGCCTCAAGGAGCGCGTGCGCGGGTCGCTCCGGCGCTTCTTCCGCCGCGTGCTGGAACGCGACCCCGTGGTGGTGCCGCTGATCATCGCGGTTTAGATCCACACGACCAAGGCGCAAAAAAAAGCCCCCGGCATCTGAGCTGGGGGCTTTTTTGCGCCTGGCGAAAGCGCCGGGCCTAGCGGCTGGTGGCGTAGGCGTTGGCCGCCCGGAAGCGCATGGGGTTCACCGGACCCGTCGTGGCCGGTGCGTCCGGCGGGGCGGCAGGTTCAGCGGGTGGGGCGACAGGCGGGACGGCGGCGGGTGGGGCGGCGGCGCCTGCCTCTTGTGGCGAGGTTTCGGCAGCCGCCTGCGCAGGCGCTCCCAGGGCCGATACAGCCGCAGAGGCAGGCGCGGCGTAGACCGAGGGCATTGCCGGGGCGGGGCGCGCAGCGGCCAGCGAAACAACCGGGCGCGGCGCGGCAGCCGCAGGAGCGGCAGAGGCCAAAGCCGAGGCCTGGCTGGACGTTTCGGAAACCACGCCCTGCTGGTTCAACGAGGCCACGCCATCGGCCGAGGGCATGATTTGGGCAAAGGCTTGCCGCAGGCCAGAAAGAATGCCGATGACCTCCTCCACCATTTCCGGCTTCATTTTCAAATTGGCCGTAAGCAGGCGCGTGTTGCAGTAAAAATACAGCTGAAACAGGTTTTTGGAAATGTCGCCACCGCGCTCTTTGTTCAGGCTCTCCTGCAGTTCGCTGACGATATTGATCGCCTTGGAGATGAGCACGCCCTTGCCCGCAAAATCCTTGGCCTGCATCTTCTCCACGGCCTGGTGCAGGTGCTTGATGGCCGTATCGTAGAGCATGAGCAGAAGATCCCCCTGGGAGGAGGTGGAAACCTGCGTGGCAAGATAGGCTTTCGCTGCCTTGAGCATTGTATCCTCGCGGCCTTGCGCCTAGCTGCTGGAAAGCTGCTCTATGGCGCTGGTGAGCTGGGTTTGGGTGTTCGTCAACGTGTTCAAAAGCGCGTCCAGGCGTGCGTACTGGTCCTTCAACCTGCTTTCCAGATTTGCCAGGCGCGTTTCTTCCCGGGTGATCTTGTCATCGATGCTGTCGATGATCTCGCCGTAGTTGTCCTCAAGAATGGCCAGGGGACCGGTCTCGGAGTTGGTGAGCTCCGCGAGCTTCTCAGACATCTGCCCGGTCTTGCCGAGCTTGAGGTCCACCGTGCCGGAGTAAGTGGAATTCGCGGTATGGTCGTCCAGTTGGATGACGAGACCTTGCGCATCGCCGGAGGGGCACGTGACCTTCCAGCCGTCTATGCCGCAGGCGACGCCGTTGATGGTGGCGCTGGTGATGCCGCTGGCTCCGGTGACGATCTGCACATCGTAGCTGCCGGCCTTGGTGGTGCCGTTGACGCGGCCCAGGTAAGAAAAGTCCGAGGAGTCCGTCTCTCCGGTGTAATCCGCCGCGAATAGTTCGGCCACGCCGTCGGGATCATTCTCCAGCGCCTCGTCCAACGCGTCCTCGTCCAGCACAAGCATGCCATATGTACTGGAGGAATCGTCCGCATCGGTGCTTATGCCAAGCTGGGAGAGGGCGGAATAGTAGTCGCCGGTGCCTGTGCTGGAATTGTACATCTCAAAGCCCAGGCCCAGATCCGCAATGACGTCCTTCAACTGAGTGCCAATGAGCTGCACGCCGTAGTTGCCCGTCAGGAGCGAACCCGTGGAGGTGCCGGAGCTGTTGCTCACCTTGGTCAGCACCTGCAGTGCGGCGCGCACTTCGTTCACGGCGTCGATGAACTTGGTGATGTTCTCCTTGATGGCGTCGGTGTCGGTGGTGACGCCAATGGTGATGGAGGCGTTGGAGTTGGCGCTCTTGAGCGTGAGGGAAACGCCTGGAATGACGTCCTCCACGGAGTTCGTATCGCGCGAGATCCAGTTGCCGCTGCCCACGGGGAAGCCGTCTACCTTCACCTTTGAGCTTTGGGCATTTTGCGTGTTCTGGAAGCTGGATTCATCGAACACCAGCGAACCGGTGTCGGTTATGACCACCTGGTTCCCATCGCCCTGGTCCATGCCATAGAGTTGCAAATGATAGCTGCTGCCGTCGTAAACGGTAGTCGCCCGGACCTTGTCCTTGGTGGCGGAGTTGTTGTTGATGAAATTCACCAGGGACGTGAGCGTGGAGCCCGCGCCGATGTCGCTGATGGTGTAGCTTTTGCCCGCGTAGGTGAAGCTCAGGCTGGTGCTGGCGGAGGTAACAGAGCTGGTGAGCGAGCTGACGCCGGAAGCCGTGGTGAGGATGTCGTTCTGCGCCAGCTGACCAACGATGATGCTGTGCGCGCCAACCACGGCCTCGCTTGTGGCCGTGGCCGAAACGCTGGAGTCGGAGGTGCTGGTAACGGCCTTGGACAAGAACTCGTCCACGGTATCCATGCTGCCAAGCGTGGTCTTCAGGGCCAAAAGCTTGGTATTCAGATACTGAAAGCCCTCGACCTTAAGCTCCCACTGGGCCTTCCAGGTCTCGAACTTTGTCTTGGTGGCGCTTTCCGCCTCTATGAGGCCGTCAATGAGGGAGTTGAAATCTGTGCCGTTGCCAAGGCCGCTGACATTGATGCTGCCAGAGCTGAAGGAGGTGGCGGCTGTTGTGGTGCTGGTGGATGTCGTCACGGGCGAAGCCCCCTTTGAGGGAAAAACGTGCCGGGTTCTAATTCTCCACCGAGATTGTGCAAGCCTGGTGCCAGAACGAAACGGGCCGCCTTGCGGCGGCCCGTCGTGTCATCAATGCTGCCGTGGCGGGGCTGCCCGCCTCCACGGCTGTTCTTACTAACCGCCGATGAGCTGCATGGCGAGCTTGCCGAGGCTGTTGGCCTGGGAAAGCATGGCCACCGCAGACTGCACCTTGATCTGCTGGCGGGTGAACTCGGTCATTTCCGTGGCCACGTCCACGT
>DIVX01000055.1:10910-16551 GCA_002422505.1 Desulfovibrio sp. UBA6121 | reverse complement strand
ATCTTGTCCTTGGAGATGATGGCCTTGTCCAGGACGGCCAGGGCTTCCTGGGCGCTCTGCTGGGTGGAGATGGACTTGCCGGCGGTTCCGATGGCGCCCATGCCCACGCCCAGGGCGGAAGCCGTGGCGCTGTTGATGGACACGTAGTAGTAGTCCTCGGAACAGTCGTTGCTGGTGCCGAAGTGGACCTTCATCGGGCCGGTGCTTTCCAGGCCGCTGCCGTCGTGGGTGCTGTTGGCGCCGGAAAGGTTGCCGTTCAGCAGGTGGATGCCGTTGAAGTCCGTGGCGTTGGCGATTCGGGTAATTTCCGAAGCCATGGCCTGGTACTCCGAGTCGATGATGAGGCGCTGGTCCGAGTTGTAGGTACCGGTGGCCGCCTGGGTCGCCAGTTCCTTCATACGGATGAGCTTCTCGTCGATGACCTGGAGCGCGCCGTCAGCCGTCTGGATCAGCGAGATGCCGTCGTTGGCGTTCCGGATGCCCTGCTGCAGCGAGCTGATGTCCGCGCGCATGAGCTCGCGGATGGCCAGACCGGCGGCGTCGTCNNTGGCGTTGCGCACGCCCTGGTTCAGCGACGAAACTTCCGCGCGCATGATTTCACGGACGGCCAGACCGGCGGCGTCGTCGGAAGCGTTGTTGATGCGCAGACCCGAAGACAGACGCGTGGTGGAGGTCGACAGCGAGGAGTACGAAGAGGAGAGGTTACGCGCCACATTGGCGGCCAGCAAGTTGTGGTTGATAGTAAGACCTGACATAGAAATTTCCTCCTTGAAAGTTTTTTGGCGTCCTTGCCATTCGGTGGCCCTCGCCCTGGCGACATCACCCGCGGGGCCAATCCGATTGTTGTTACGACTCCCTCATCGGACTGCCTGGAATATTCTTTAGGAGGCCCGGCATATTTTTTTGGCCGCGCGCACAAAAAAACCGCAGGGCGGGCCTGCGGCTGGGGCGAAGCAAGGGGGGGGAAGCGCCGAAAAAGGCGAGGGCTAGTCTGCGGGCAGAAGCCGCGCGGCAAAAAACCGCGCGCTGGTCACGGGCACCCCAGGCAGGCCCATGTCGAGGGAAGGTCCGGGGCCGGTTTCGGCCAACTGGCCCTGGGCCATGATTGCCGGGGCCTGGGCCGTGCAGAACTCCGCCGTGCGGCGCGCGGCCAGTTCCATCAGCCCGGCCAGAGTGCCCTGGAAGGCCTCGCCCGTGGCCGGGTTGCGAAACGCCAAGCGCCCGGCCACCGCCGCGCTCTGCTCATACAGCTGCGGGGCATAAAAAAGCGCCGCTATCTCCCGCAGGGAATCGGGCAGCAGCCCGCCCAGCTCGCGCAGCAGCCGGGCCAGGGTGGGCATGCGGCACAGGGACTGCATGGTGCAAAAGGTGTCCAGGGCCTCGGCGAGCGCGGTTTGCGCGGCGGCAGGCTGGCACCCGGCCAGCCCGGCCACGGCCTGGGGCGGCAACGCCAGGGAGAGCGACCCCTCCGCACTGCTTGAGGCGGCCACCAGTTCCCGCAGGGACTGCTGCTCCACGGCCTGCGGCCCGCCTGCTGCCACCATGTCCAACAGGCACTCCAGGGCCCGGTGCCTGCGAATCGCCCCGGTGCGGCGCTTCTCGTCCGTATCATAATAGTTGCCGGTCAGGTGATACACCAGCGGGTGCAGGGTGGCATCGGCAAAGATGTGCGAGGCCAGCCCCACAAAGAAGGCCGTGGGCAGGGGCTGATCCTTGCGGGCGTGCAGGTGCGCGGCGGAAAGCCGCAGGATGTCGAAGCTGTCCTCCCCGTGGGAGCCGTGCAGCCGGTGCGGCAGGGTCATCAACCCGGCCGGGTGCTCGCCGCGCAGGTAAAACAGAATGTCGTGCCAGACCGCGCCCAGGCGCAGGCCCTTGGGGCAGCGCGCCAGCGCGGGCGCGAACGGCCCAGCGGCAAGCAGCTCCGCCGCCCGGTCGGCCACCAGCCAGTGCACTATCTCTTTGGGCATGGGGCCCCTCCCTGTTCCGTGCGCGCCGCAGGCCCGGCGCAGGCGTTCGCCCGGGCCTCGGGCCGCTTGCCCGTTGGCCGCACCTGGGCTATATCCTGCCTGTTCGCGTGCGGCAACCCGGCAGCACGCCGCGCCAGAAAGCTGGAGGAAACGTGACAGAGTTCATCCACCGCGAGTTCCACGTGCAGGAGCCCGACAAGACCACGGTCATCAACCAAAGCGCCCCGGCCCAAAGGCCCGCCATGCCCGGCGCAGAGGTGCTCTACGTGATAGGCCTGCAGGGCTGCGGAAAAACCGCCGTGGCCCGGCACCTGGCGCAGGCCCTGGGCCGCCCGGCCCACGCGCTGCCGCTGGATGGCGCGGATGCGGCCCTCGACGCAATCCTGGCGGCGGGCCCGGCTGTGGTGGAGGTGCCGCACAAGCTCTTCGCCATGGAGTCTTTGCGCCAGCGCCTGGGCCAAACCGGGCGCGTGCTCTACCTCATGGCCGGGGTGGAGGCAATCGCCGCACGCCTGGCCCCCACGCCGGAGGAAGAGCCCAAACTGCGCGAGCGTCTGGGCCGCCAGCGCAGCACCTTCGAGCCCCTGTTCATGCAGACCCTGCACCTGCTGGCCCCGGCCGACGGCCCCCTCGACCAGGTGCTGGCCGAGGCCCTGGAGCGCGTGCGCATGTAGCGCGCCGCGCCTGCGCAGACCCTCAAATACCATCGGAGCCCCAATGCCCGTTTCGCCCCTTTCCGTGGAGCTGCTCGCCGCAACGCCCAACGCCCTGTCCCTCATCTACGCCGCCTTCCGCCAGTGCTACCATGCGGGTTTCGTGGCCGACATGTGGCCCAGGCTGCTTTCCGGCGCGGTGGAGCGCGAGGTGCAGGCCGACTTTGTGCGCAAGGTGCTGGAGAGCGGGCACGACAGCCCCATTGAGCACGCCAGCTTCACCTTCGCCGTGGCGGGCATTTCGCGGGCCTGCTCGCACCAGATCGTGCGCCACCGCCTGGCCTCTTACTCCCAGCAGAGCCAGCGCTACGTCGACGGCTCGGACATGGACTACGTGCTGCCCCCGGCCATCGCCAAGATTCCAGAGGCGCGGGAGCGCTTCGAGGCCTTCATGGCCGAGGTGGGCAACGCCTACCGCGACCTGAAGGGCATTCTGGAGGCCCACGGCCGCAAGGACAAGGCCAAGGAGGACGCGCGCTTCGTGCTGCCCCAGGCGGCGGAAACCAAGATCGTCATCACTATGAACTGCCGGGCGCTTTTGCACTTCTTCCACCTGCGCTGCTGCATGCGCGCCCAGTGGGAAATACGCGCCCTGGCCGAGGCCATGCTGGCCCTGTGCAAGGCCGAACTGCCCGCCATCTTCGCCACGGCCGGGGCCAAGTGCGAGTCGCTGGGCTACTGCCCGGAAGCGCCGCGCTTCGCCTGCGGGCGCTACCCCACGCGCGAACAGCTCTTTCCCGCCGCAGAGAGCGAAGCCTAAAATTAGGAGAGCACAGCCTCGGCCAAGGGGCCGCAGTTCCTTCTGAGGCGAAAGCCGACGCCCAGGCGGAAAGTCCCCCAGGCGCAGGCCCCGCACCCGCCCCAGCCCGCCTCGGCATTGACTGCGCGCCCGGCGGTCTTACCTTTTGCGACGAACGTTTCGCTGCAACCGGGAGGACACCCCCATGACGAGCCAATTGAAAACCCTGTTCCTGCTCGCCCTGCTCACCGGCCTCATCCTGCTTCTGGGCCAGGCCCTGGGCGGGCGCGGCGGGCTCATCATCGCCCTTGTGCTGGCCCTGGCCATGAACTTCGTCAGCTACTGGTGGTCGGACAAGATCGTGCTGCGCATGTACAACGCGCAGGAGCTGGCCCCAAGCGACGGCCCCTGGCTGCACGCCGTGGTGGAGGAGCTTTCGCGCAACGCGGGCATTCCCAAGCCGCGCATCTGCGTCATCCCCCAGGACGCGCCCAACGCCTTCGCCACGGGCAGAAACCCGGAAAACGCCGTGGTGGCCGTCACCCAGGGCATCATGCAGATCCTCTCGCCCGAGGAACTGCGCGGCGTGCTGGCCCACGAGCTGGCCCATGTGAAAAACCGCGACATCCTCATCCAAAGCGTTGCCGCCGTGCTCGGCGCGGCCATCATGACCATCGCCAACATGCTCCAGTGGGGGGCCATCTTCGGCCTGGGCCGCAGGAGCGACGAAGAAGGCGGCGGCGGCGGGCTCGGGGCCCTCGCCCTGGCCATCATCGCACCCATTGCGGCCATGCTCATCCAAATGGCCATTTCCCGCTCGCGCGAGTACCTGGCCGACGAGACCGGCGCGGCCATNNTCCGGCCGCCCGCTGGACTTGGCCAGCGCCCTCGGCAGGCTCGACGCGGCCTCGCGCCAGATTCCCCTGCAAGGCAACCCCGTGGCCGAGAACCTGTTCATCGTGAATCCCTTCGCCGGGGGGGGCATGGCCAGCCTCTTCAGCACGCATCCGCCCATTGCGGACCGCATTTCCAGGCTGCGCGAGCTGGCCCGCCAGAGGGGCTTCTAGCATGGGCCGCCGCATACCCGGCGCATGGCCGTCTGGCGCGCTGCCCCAAGTGCTGCCTCAAGTGCTTCCCGGCGAGCTGCCAGGTATACTTCCCGATATGCTGCCAGGTATGCTGCCCGCTATGCCGTCTGGCGCACAGCCTGCCCCGCAGGTCCAACCGCTGGCTTGCCCGCTGGCTTGCCGAGTCACTTGCCCGGTCGCCCGGCTGGCGGNNACTTGCCCGGTCGCCCGGCTGGCGGCTGGCGGCAAGAAGCCGCTAACCTCTGGCGAAATGGAGCCGCTGACGCGTGGCGCAACGGAGCCCCTGCGCTTTGGCGCTGTGCAGCACCCCACGACTGGCGGCAAGAAGCCGCAGACTTGCCCGGTCGCCCGGCTGGCGGCTGGCGGCAAGAAGCCGCTAACCTCCGGCGAAATGGAGCCGCTGACGCGTGGCGCAACGGAGCCCCTGCGCTTTGGCACTGTGCAGCACCCCACGGTCGGCGGCGGAAAATCGACGGCCCACCCGGCCCAAACCCGGTCAGCCGCGCCCGCCCTGGCGCTGTGCCTGGGCCTGCTGCTGGGCCTGGGAGCCCTTGCCCCCTGCCCCGCTTCCGCCCAGAACAATCCGGCGGGCCAAACAGCTCAAACGAACCAGCCAGGCCAGGCAAATCAGGAGCCCAGCGCCAGCCAGACCCTCACCCATCAGGCCAACGCCAATCAGGCCGACGCCAACCCGCCGGAGGCCCGCCAGACTCCTGTGGTGCGCGTGGTGCAGCAGGCCGGGCCAGCCGTGGTCAGCATCATCAGCGCCCGCGAGGTCAAGGCCCCCTTTGCCGGGGAATCCATGCTGCAACGCTTCTTCGGAGACGCCTCCACGCCCAAGACCAAGACCGCGCAAAACCTTGGTTCCGGCGTCATCATCGACGGCCGCAAAGGTTTTGTGCTCACCAATGCCCACGTCATCACCGGGGCCACGAAAATAACCGCCCGCCTGCAGGATGGCCGCGAGTTCCAGGCCGCACTCCAGGGCGCGGACCAGGACATGGACCTGGCCGTGCTGCGCCTCGACCTGCCACAGGACGGGCCGCCCCTGCCCCAGGCCCGCATGGGCGATTCCTCGGAGCTCATGATCGGCGAGCCGGTCATCGCCATCGGCAACCCCTTCGGGCTCGACCA
>DIVX01000055.1:0-10893 GCA_002422505.1 Desulfovibrio sp. UBA6121 | reverse complement strand
ACGCGGCCATCAACCCCGGCAACTCCGGCGGGCCGCTGCTGAACATCCTGGGGCAGGTGGTGGGCATCAACGCCGCGGTCTACGCCAAGGGCGGCGGCCTGGGCTTCGCCATCCCCATCAACAAAGCCAAGAGCGTGCTGGACGAGCTCATCGCCACAGGGCGGGTGGCGCACATTTGGCTGGGCCTGCTGGGCGAGAACATGACCCCGGACCAGGCGGCCTTTTACGGCCTGCCCCGCCCCGGCGGCATGGTGGTGACGGACGTGTTCCCCGGCACCCCGGCGGAGAAAGCGGGCATACGCCCTGGCGACGCCCTGCTGGCCATGGGCGGGCAGAAGGTGCAGCATAAGGCGCAGTTCCTGGGCCTCTTGCTCAGCTTCAACAGGGGCGAAGTGCTGGACGTTTTGCTGAGCCGTGCGGCCAAGCAGTTCCAGGTGCAGCTGCGCCCCCAGGTGCTGGACCGCCAAGCGGGCCTGGGGCTTGTGGCCTGGCGCTGGGGTTTCACCCCGCAGACCGCCGCGCAGCCCGGCCCGGCAACGCCCGCCCAGCCGCCCGCCAGCGCTACGGCCCCGGCACCGGGCGTCGGCGTGGCCACGGTGCGGGGCGAAGGCCCAGCCGCGCGCCTGGGCCTCAAGCCCGGCGACGTGATTTTGCAGGTGGGCAGCCTGCGCACGGCCACCGAGGCCGACCTGCTCACGGCCTTTTACCGCTACCAGATGCACAACCAGCTGATTTTGAGCGTGCGCCGCGCCACGCAGGTCTACACCGTGCGCCTGAAGATCTGACCGGGCTGCGACGGCCAGACGAAACCCGGCGGAAAGCGGCAGGCGCGGCCCGGCAGGCACGATTCGGCAGGCACGATTCGGCAGGCATGGCCCGAACGCAGCCGGTCTGGGTCAGCCCGGCCAGCAACGCGTGGCCGCCCGGTCAGACCAAGCCCACGAATCGCCCCAGCCCGACAAACCGGCCGATGCCCCCCTGCCTCGCCTTCGGCCCGCCGCAACGGCTTTTAAAATCCGCCTCGGCCAGAGCACAGCGCTTGCGCACCGCCCTGCCCCACCCGCTGCACAGAACAAAGCCGACNNTCGGGTGCGTGGCGACGCGGCTGGCCGGGCGCGCTAGGTTTCCGGCTCCGCCTGGGCAGGCAGGCCGGGGGCGATGGGCGTCAGCGGCATATCCTGCGGCGCGGGCGCACCGCCCGGCCCTACCCGCTGCACAGAACAAAGCCGACNNTCGGGTGCGTGGCGACGCGGCTGGCTGGGCGCGCTAGGTTTCCGGCTCCGCCTGGGCAGGCAGGCCGGGGGCGATGGGCGTCAGCGGCATATCCTGCGGCGCGGGCGTGCCCGGCGCAGCGGGGTGCACCGCCGGGGTGTCGGCAACGCCTGCCGGGTTTTTCGACGCGGGCGACGCGGGCGACACGGGCGGCGCAGGCGGCGGGGTCACAGTGCCCACAAACTCCGGCCCCGGCGAACTCATGGCCGCCTGCCGGGCTTCCTCGATCTTGCGCAGGCGGCGCGCCTTGGCCTGGGCCTTCTTTTCCTCGCGCCGCTCCTGGGCCTTCTTCTTTGCGCTGCGCGCTTCCTCGCGCGATACCGAGCCGTCGCGGTTCACGTCCATCTCGGCAAATTTCTTTTCGCGCCGGGCCAGGTATTCCTTCTGGCTCACGCGGCCGTCCTTGTTCTTGTCCAGGCTGGAAAGATACGGCTTGGAGGACGCGCCCGCCGTCTTCTTACGCTTCACGGGCTTGCCCTCGGCCTGGCGCTTGGCGTCGCGCTTGGCCTGCTTCGCTGCCAGGGCGGCCTTTGCGGCCTTGCCTTCCTGCGGGGAGACCACGCCGTCGCGGTTGGCGTCGGCCTTGGCGAAGCGTTTCTTGGAACCGGCCAGGAACTCCTCGCGGGTCACGCGGCCGTCGTGATTCTTGTCCAGCGAGCGCAGGGGCGGCTTGGCGTCCTTCTTGGCATCTTTCTGCGCGCTTTTCTGCGCGCTTTTCTGCGCGGGCTTTCCCGCCGGGCCGGGCTTGGAGGCCGCTGTCGTCTTGCCCGCAGAAGCGGCTGCCGCCTTGGCCGGGACGGCCGCCTTGGCCTTTGGCTGGGCGGCTTTGGCGGCCGGAGCCGGGCGGCGCACGCCTTCGCCCTCATGGGGCGGGGCGTCCTGGGCCAGGGCGGGCACCCCTGTGGCCAGCAGGCTCAAAACCAGAAACAAACATGCGGCGCGCAGGCTCACCGGCATCACACTCCTCACTTCATATGCAGCAGGGTCTGGGTCCATTCAAGGGCATCAGAGTAAATCGTGGCCGAGGCCTGCTGGTCAAGGTTGCGGCTGTCCAAAAAGCGGAACACATCCTCCCAGTTGCCGATCTCGATGTCCTCCACCAGAGACAGCCAGGACCAGTACGGCGAGGGCTTGGACAAGAGCGCGGCCTCCACCTCCTTGTCAAGGGGGATGTTCTGCAAAAGCTTGTCCATGGGCTGGGCCAGCAGCACATCAAGCTTGGAAAAAAGGCCAAGCATGAACAGGGTATCGGCCCGGAAGGCGGGCGAGCGGTGCAGTTTGCCCATGCCTTCCAGGTAGCGGGCGCGCTGCAGGGAGGTGTAGGCGGCCTCCTGCACCTTGGCCGAGGAGTCGAAGTCCGAGATGATGACCGCGAGGAACCACTGCTTGATTTGCAGCCTGCCCAGCAGGGTGAGCGCCTGGCCGATGGACTTGATGTTGGCCCGCAGGGAAAAGGCGGCGGAATTGATGAAATTGAGCAGGCGATAGCTTACGCTGGGATCGGAGGAGATGATCCTCGTCAGCTCGCGCAGGTCGTAATCATCGCCGGAAAGGGCGCGCAGCAGCCGCATTTTGGCGATGACCGGTGTGGGCACCTTGCTGCCGGTCATGGTTTCCGGGCGGCTGAAGAAAAAGCCCTGGAACAGGGTGAAGCCCAGCCGCCGGGTCAGATCATAGGTGGCGCGGTCTTCCACCTTTTCCGCCAGCAGGCGGCAGCCGTACTTGCGCAGGTCCAGGCTCACGGCGCTCAGGCGCTCCGGCTCCATGCCGAGCACATCCACCTTCACGATGTCCGCCAGGCGGATGACTTCCTCGTAGCCGGGCTGGCCTACGTAATCGTCCAAGGCCAGGGTGTAGCCATGGCCCTTGATGTTCTTGAGGGCGGCGATCATTTCCGGCGTGGGGGTGATGGTTTCCAGCACCTCCACCACGCAGATTTCCTTGGGCAGGGCGTAGACTGTCTCGTCCAGAAGCAGGCGCTGGGGGAAATTGATGAAGGCCTTGCGGTTCTTGTCCATGCCGTTGAAGGCCAGGGCGAAGCCGTCGGCTATGACCGAGGCTGTGGCCAGGTCGTCTTCGGCCACTTCGGCCGTGCTGGCGTGCCCGCTTTTACGAAACAGCAATTCGTAGGCCCAAACCTTCTCCTTGATGTCGAAGATGGGCTGCCGGGCCACGAAAATGGCCTTGCTGGCGCGGTGTTCCTGGCCTGGCTGCGCAGAATCGCTCATGCGAAGACTATCGCCGTTTTCCAAAAACTACGCAACCGGAAAGGCATTGCGCCGCCTCCGCGTGCCCGAAACAAGGGTCCGGCGAGGAAAAAGCCCCGGCGGGGCTACTTTCCGCCGTCCTCGGCCGGTGGGGCCGCATTTGTGGCGTTCTGCTGGTCGCGGCCGCTCATGGCCTTGTACTCCTCTTCCAGAATGCTCGGAATGGGCCGGTTCCAGAAGGTCTCCTTCACCTGCTCCTTGGCGTCGAGCGCCGTCTTGGCCGGGCAGGCCTTGATGGGCCCCTTGGCCCCCGGACAATCCGGCGAGGTATAGTGCGCCACCAGGCAACGCCCCTCAGAGTCGACCTCATAGGGCACCACGCGGCGCATGGCCCGCCAGGTGCGGTCCTGCACGATGACCTGGCCGTCCGCAGTCACCGCGCAAAGCAGCTCCGAATTCTTGGATGCGTAGAACACGCTGATGACATAGACGCCTTCGTCCAGTTTGCCTACGTAGCCAAACTCGCTCACCTTCTTGCACAGCATGCGCGAAAGTACCTGCTTGCACAAAGAAAGCTTCAGGTCGTCGCCCGCGCACAGGGCGGCGGCAGGCACGACCAGAATCACGGCCAGGGCCAGAACGCAGCAGCGCAGCCAGGCCCGTGCGGACAAATACTTAGGGGCGTTGGTCATGGTTTTGTTCCGGCTCAAGAAAAGTTTGGAAGCCCTCGGGGCTATCGGTTTCGCACTGGGCCTTGCACCCGGCGCACTGGAAGCTGCCGGGCTTGAAGTACCACTGGGCGCGGCCAGGGTTTTCGCAGCGAAAATAAAGATACACAGCCGCAGCCACCGTGCCGGTGTACCGCCTGTAGCCCTGCTGCCGCACATAATCAAGAAAGCGCATCCGCCCGCCCCTTTGCTGTTGTTGGCGGCAGTGTAGCCCGAATGCGTAAAAATGCAAATCCGCGTCTTGGCGCGCTGTTTTCTGGCGCGCCGCCCCACAAGCCGATGGTTGAGCCCTGGCCGCAAGACGCGCAAAAGAAGCCGGACTACGGGCCCGCGCGCGGATTTCCCAGGCCAGGGCCTTGATTTTTCGCCCAAAGAGGCCGAAGTGGTGGTGTAGTCTTAAGCGTAGAAATACGCACCCGCCATGCCGCCCCAACACCATGGGGGATCAAGCCAGGAGCAACCGTGGAAGAAACCGCCCCAGCGCAAGCCCCCCCGCCAGGCCAGCAGCGGCCTCCCCTTGACGACGCCCGCCCCCAGTGGCCCGCGCGCCAGGAGGCCTACCTGGCCACCCTGCGCCCCCTGAAGGCCAAAAGCGCCCTGCGCGAGGTGCTGGAGCGCGAGTTGCTGCTCAGCTTCATCGAGGTCAACAGCGGCGGCATCAGCGAGTATCCCATGCTGCCCAAGCAGCAGCAAAGCATCGTCTCGCTCTTGTGCCGCCGCACAGACCACCCGGCCGACACTGTGTTGCGCAAGCTGGCCAGCAACTTCCCCGTGCTGCTGAACCGCCTGGACAAGGAGCTGGCCGCCTCGGACCAGGCCGCAGCCGAGCAAACCACGGCGCTTTTGCGCAACACCGAGTCGCTGCTGGTCAAAAGCGTGCAGGGCATGGTCTACGCCATGTGCCTCACCACCGATAATTTCGAGGAGCTCATCATGCGCCACTTCGGCGCGCCGGGCCTGTCCCAGTTTGCGGATATCCTCAAGAACAACGAGTTCGACAAGGGCTTCTGGAGCGAGTTCGTGGAGCGCTTCATCGCCCAGCACGTGGCCGAAGGCTACGACCACCTCACCCGCGGAGGCAAGCTTCACCTCTCCAAAGACGGCCAGACCGTGGTGGTGCGCTACCTGTTCGACGACGTTCTGGCCACCCTGCACGACAGCCCCGGCAGCATAGAGCAAACCCGCGTGCAGACCGGCTTTGCCCAGGCCAGCGACGAAAGCTCAAGCCGCCTCGCCGTGCGCAAGGTGGTGCAGGCCTGCCTGCTCAAGGGCTTGGGCTTTCTCCCCGGCGACATGCTTTTGGAGCACCTGGAAAGCGCCGCGCTCATCGTCTGCATGGACCCCGTCGCCGACAGCCTCCACCGCGCCATGCAGGCCCGCGCCAGCGGGCAGGAACCCCAGGAGAAGCACGCTCTGCCCTTCCTCATGGAGCAGGCTGCGGCCCTGGCGCTGGGCGCCATGCTCGTGCTCAGCAGATCGCGCGAGCAGTTCCTCGACGCCTTGGGCACCCTGCGCTCCGACGAGTTGGACTCCGTGCGGGCCCTGGCCCAGGGCTTGTCCATCGATTCCCTGGAGCGCGTGCTGTTCTTCCTGCTGGAAAGCGCCTTTGTGGGTCTGCTGCGCGAGAAGGCGCGCGATGAAGGCGCCAAGGTCACCATCAAGACCGCCGCCCTGCGCCGCGCCCCGCTGGCCGCCGTAGACGCCCTGGCCGCGCGCGGCCTGTCGCGCATCCGCAAAAGCCAAATCTGGATGACGGACCCCACCCGGCCCGACATGCTGCTGTTCAAAACCCGCACGCCGCAACAACTCGCCTCGCTCATGGGCGTGCTGCAACTGGAGGAGCCCCTACAGGCCCAGGTGCGCACCCTGTGGGACAAGGCCCCCTACAGGCGCGACTTCCTGGTGGCCATCGACCTGGCCCAGGTGGCCCGCACCACCCAGAACGTCAAGGCCAAGCTCTCGGAACTGCTGCTCAAGTTCGGGGCCATTCAGCCCGCGCCAGCGCCCGTGCCCGGCGCGGCGGAAGCCCCCAGGGAAGGCTGACGCCACTTCGGGGGCGCCGCCCGTGCCCCGGCCAAGAGGGCAACAACACCGCAAACGGCGCCGGGGCCAGCGCCACGCAACGGCTGCGGGCAGAAAGCGGCCGCCTGGAAACTCTTGCAGTGTCAGGGCGGCGGTTGCCTGGAATCATGACGACCTGCTGACCGCGCCACAGGGAAACGTCTTTTGACGACCTTTGCCGTCGTGCTTTCCCCTACAACGCTGCCCCGTGATCGTTCCGCTTTCCGGCAGGCGGCACATTGGCAGAACGCCCGGCCCCTCGCTCGGGCCAAGGTTCGCAGCCCCTCTCTGAACAAAGAAGAGCCCTCGCCGGGCAGCTGTGTCGGCGAGGGCTCGAACCCACAGGAACCTGGCGAGCGGGGCACTACTTCCGCGTGCCAAACGCCTGGGGGAGATTTGTCGGCCCCGAAATCATCGTCCCTCCCGCAACCGCTATGGCCGTGCGCGTAGCCGCTGCCGCGCGTCTGGACTGCCGCAGCGGCGCTTCCGGCCAAAGCCTGCCAACGGAGGTGCGGCCGCAGGCGCGGCGGGGTGCGCTTCCGGCGCGAAGCCTGGGCTCCGGTGCAGAACCTCGCCTTGCGCTTTCCAGAGACGGGCCTACGCCATTGTTCCCACCGCAGCGGCGCATTGTGGCGCCGCGTCTCTTTTGATATTATTGAGAAACGCCTGCACGTTTCGGGGAGAGGCAAAAGTCGGGCCATAGCTGTAACACGTTGAACAGCAAGAACAAATTTCAAAATGGCAGACACTGCAGGCGCGCCCGGTGTTCAGCAATGTAAAAAAGTTGTAAAAATTTTATCAACGCAATGATCGCCGACAAAATCAAAACATTTCCTTACTATCCAATTTTTATGATTATTTATAATTCCGAGGCTTACCTGTAATTTTTACGAATGTAATGATCCTGTTATGCATTTCGCCGGGTGTGCAGGCTGGCCAACGGCGCAGATTTTCAGTACTTTTTGAGCCAGGGAAAGGGCATGCCTCTCTTGCGGGAGACGCTGCCCCGCATTGTTCGCCAATTCGCGCCAACCGGCATGGCTGTGATCCCATTTTTGTCATTTTCGGCAAGGACCGGTGCATTACCGCAATAGCGCATAGGCCAGTCTCCAGAAAAAACGCCTGCCGTTCTGGCGCGAACGGTTCGTCCACAAAGGCAACGCATTCGCATCAGCTGAACGTGGCCGGGAACCAGCAACAACGGCGGCAAGCAACAGGCGCGCCAGGGAAACACAGCGGGGCACACGATGTTCAGGACAGGCCCAGAAAACAGCGCCCCAGGCAAGGCCCGCCGAAAAACGCTGCTGCTCCGCTACGGGGGCAATGTGCTCATCGTGGCGGCGTGCACAGCCGTTTGCCTTGCCGTTTCGCCCCATCTCGATCTTGTCAATTTCACCATGGTGTACGTCCTCGGCACCGTCAGCATAGCGAGCTTCTGCAGCCTGCCGTCGGCCTTGCTCGCCTGCCTGCTCAGCGTTCTGGCGTTCGACTATTTCTTCGTCCCGCCGAGGTTCGGCATCTGGATGGAGGAAGAGGAGCACCTGTTCACCATGGCGATGATGTTCGTGGTCGTCATCGTCGTCAGCCGACTCACCGAGCACTTCCGCACGCAGGCAAGAAACGCCAGCGCCCGCGAGGCCCAGACCAAGCTCATGCTGGAGCTCACCAGCGAGCTGGCCGCTGCGCGCGGCGCAGGCAGGCTTCTCGGCATCGCCACAGCGCAAATCACGCGGCTTTTCGGCTTTCCCGCCGCCGCCTTTTTGTTGGACGATGCAGGGCAGGTGCTGAGCCGGGCGGGAGACGCAGAAGCGTTCCGCGATCTGGCCGACGCCGAGACGGCTCTGCGCTGGGTGCTGGCCAACGGCCAACCCGCCGGGCAGGGAACGCGGAACATGCCGGAGAGCGCGGCGCTCTATGTCCCAATGTCCGGCTTGGGCGGCACCCTGGGAGTGCTTGGCGTGCGCCCGCCCAAAGACGCCTCCGGCTTTCCCGCCGAGCACCGGCACATGATTGAGACGCTGGCGCGGCAGGTGGGCCTGATGCTCGAGGTGGAGCGCCTGGAAAGCGAACGGGTGCGCGCGCAAATGGAAATCGAAACGGAGCGCCTCAAAACCTCCCTGCTTTCCTCGGTGACGCACGATCTCCAGACCCCGCTGGCCGTCATCATCGGTTCCGCAGAGAGCTTGACGGCCGTGGGCGAGGAAATGGCCCCGCAAGAACGCAAGGAGCTGGCGGAGAACATCCATGACAGGGCGACGCGTCTTTCCAGGCTGCTGGGCAACCTTCTGCGGATGACCAAGCTGCAGTCCGGCACGCTCAAACCGGATTTCCAGCTCCAGCCCGTCGACGAGCCCGTGGGCGTAGCGCTCTCACTCATCCGCAAAGGCCTTGCAGGCAGAACGGTGGCGGTGGACATTCCGCCAGACTTGCCGCTCCTGCGGATGGACGGCGCGCTCATGGAACAGCTTTTTCTTAATCTTTTCGAGAACATCATCAAATATACGCCTCCAGAGTCGCCGGTGCGGATCGCCGCCCGGCGCATTGGGCCCGATGTCCAAGTCGAGGTTGCGGACAGAGGGCCCGGCCTGGACGATGCGGAGCTGGAAAAGGCGTTCAACCTGTTCTATCAAGGCGGCGCGTCCTCCGGTCATGCGGGAGTGCGCAAAGGGTATGGCCTTGGCTTGGCGATTTGCCGCGCCATTGCCCAGGTGCATGGGGGCGACATTCGGGCGGAAAATCGTGAGGGAGGCGGAGCGGTCATCCGGGTCCGGCTGCCTGCGCCGCCCAGGGAGCCTTGCCTGCCGATGGACGGCGCGGACTGCGCCGAGGAGGTTTCGTGAGCGATACGGCCCCACTGGTGCTGGTCATTGAGGACGAGAAACCCATCCGAAGCTTTTTGCGCGCCTTTCTGGAGCGGCGCGGCTTCCAGCTCATCGAGGCCGAGGACGGCGAGGAAGGGCTGGCGCTGGCGGTGGAGCATCATCCCGCGCTCCTGCTCCTGGATCTCGGCCTGCCCGGCATGGACGGAGTGGAGGTGATCCGACGCCTGCGTGTCTGGGCCACAACGCCGATCATCGTGATCTCGGCCCGTGGCAAGGAGCAGGACAAGGTGGACGCCCTGGACGCCGGCGCGGACGACTACCTCACCAAGCCCTTCGGCGTAGCCGAACTGGCGGCGCGGATGCGTGTTTGCCTGCGCCACTGCGCCACGCGGTCACAGGATGAACTGCAGGCGGTGTTCCGCACGGAAGGGCTGTTCGTGGACTTGGCGAAGCGCCACGTGAGCCTCAACGACCACGAGGTCCGCCTCACGAAGATTGAGTTCAAGCTGTTGTCCTACCTTGTGCACAACGCAGGCAAGGTCGTCACCCACCGCCAGATTCTGAAAGCCGTCTGGGACAGCGACCGCGAGGACCAGCTCCATTACTCCCGCATCTACGTTCGCCAGTTGCGCAACAAGATCGAGCCGAATCCTGCGACGCCGTGCTATCTGCTGACGGAGACGGGCGTCGGATACCGTCTGATAAGCTAGGGACGCGCCACAGCGCCCCGGCGCCGCACGCCCGCTAACCGCACCCCGAGCCGGTCCCGGACGCTCTCCGCCCTGTGCCCCGCAAAGCGCATCGCCACCAGAGCGCGCCCCGAACGCACCTGCCGCCTTCCGGGCCGCATCGCCACCGAAACCCCAGGAACTGCCACCCGCCCAGACGGGCGGTCGAAGCGGCACGACCGAGTTTTTTACTTCCAGCTTACATGCCAATGGCCGGATGTTTCGCGCCCATGAGCACGGGCGACCAACCGCAATGCCACGCCGGGCTGCGAGAATCTGCATTCGCCAATTCTCCAAGCATGGCATTTTTGCCCAATAATTAACGACACGATTGTTATTATTTTTACATTTCTTTACATTTGTTTACAATTCGCTCGCCGCCATCGGCGGCCAATCTGGAAAACACGCTATAAATACGGCATGATGCCATGTTGGCCCGCTGATTGCTTAGGGTCGGGCAAACATTCGTACTTTTTTCAAGGAGGAGTTGTATGTCGCGCGTCACGTCGTCCACTGGAACATGGCTGAAGGGGGCCTTCAAGGTGGTGGCCCTGTTCGGTTTAGCCCTGGCGCCTTCGCTTGCCCTGGCCCAGGATCAGCCTGAGGCCGCAGCCACGGTCGCCACGGCCGCTGAAAAGGCCGTAGAATATCTTACCCAGTCCAACGCCAACATCATGTGGACGCTTATCGCCGCAATCCTGGTGATGTTCATGCAGGCTGGCTTCGCCATGGTCGAAACCGGCCTGACCCGAGCCAAGAACAGCGGCAACATCCTTATGAAAAACATGTTCGACTTTGCCGCAGGCAGTCCCGTGTTCTTCCTCGTCGGTTTCGGCCTGATGATGGGCGCCGACCAGGGCGGGCTCTTCGGCTTCTCCAATTTCGGCCTCTCCGAGTACACGACGGCCAACGACGAGGGCATGTGGGGCTTCACCTACTGGTTCTTCCAGTGCGTGTTCGCGGCCACGGCCACGACCATCGTTTCCGGGGCCATCGCCGAGCGCACCAAATTCATCGCCTACCTGATCATCTCCGTGGTCATCACCGGCTTCATCTACCCCATTTCCGGCCACTG
>DIVX01000154.1 GCA_002422505.1 Desulfovibrio sp. UBA6121 | reverse complement strand
GTCGATATCCGGCATGCTGACGCGCTCGATGTTCAGAAAGCGCTCGAACAAGAGGTCGTAGGGCAGGGGGTCGAGGTTGGTTATCTTGAGCGCCCAGGCCACCAGCGAACCGGCGGCGGAGCCGCGCCCCGGCCNNCCTTGGCCCAGTTGATGAAGTCCTGCACGATGAGGAAGTAGGCGGGAAAGCCCATTTCCTTGATGACGCCCAGCTCGTATTCCAGGCGCTCCCAGTAGACGGCCTCGTCCACCGTGTAGGTGAGGTTCTTGAGGCGGCGCGTCAGGCCCTCGCGCGCCATGCGCTCGAACTCGGAATCGATGCTCTGGCCTTCGGGCAGGTCGTAGACCGGGAAGTGGGACTTGCCCAGCTCCAGCTCCACGTTACACTGCTCNNGCGATTTTTACCGTGTTGCTCAGCGCTTCCGGGCAGTAGGCAAAGGCCGCCTCCATCTCCTCCATGGTCTTGAAGTAGAGCTCGGTGGTGCCCATGCGCATGCGGTCCTTGTCCAGCACGGTGCGCTGGGTGCCGATGCACAAAAGAATGTCGTGGGCTTCTGCGTCGTCCTTGGTCAGGTAATGGCAGTCGTTGGTGGCCACCGGGGGCAGGCCGGTCTCTTTCATCACTTCCAGGAGCATCTCGTTGGCGCGGGTCTGCTCCGGTATGCCGTTTTCCTGCAATTCCAGGTAGAAGCGGCCGGGGAAGATGTCCGCGTACTCGCGCGCCATGCTGATGCCGGAATCCAGCCCCTTGGTGAGCAGGGTGCGGTTGACCTCGCCCGCAAGGCAGGCGGAAAGGGCGATGAGCCCTTCCGAGTGCTGGCGCAGCAGCTCTTTGTCTACGCGGGGCTTGTAATGAAAGCCGGTCAAATAGCCTTCGCTCACCAGCTTGATGAGGTTCTGGTAGCCCACGCGGTTCTGGGCCAGAAGCACCAGGTGGTAGGCCGCCTGGCGCGAGCTGGTGGCGTTTTTTTCCGTGCGCAGGCCTGGGGCCACGTAGACCTCGCAGCCGATGATGGGCCGGATGCCGGTATCCATGGCCTTCTGGCGGAAAACCAGCGCCCCGTGCATGTTGCCGTGGTCGGTAAGGGCCACGGCGGGCATGCCGAGGTCCTTGGCGCGGGAGCAGAGGTCCTTGATGCGGATGGCTCCGTCGAGCAGGCTGTATTCGCTGTGGCAGTGCAGATGCACGAAATCCGGCATGGTTCTCCCCTTTGCGCGTGGTGACGAGTTTGTGTATACACAACCTCGCAGGCCTTGGAAACGCTCAAAGGCCAAAACAAATAATGCTTGCAAATACAATGTGGTGCGCCAAATGCTGGCGCGGGGTGCGGGGCGCTTGAATGGTTGAGCGGTTGAAGCGCAAGCTTTCGCGTCTGTCCGCAGTGCTTCCCGTGCTGGCGGGGGCCCTTGGCGTTTCGCTGCTGCTGGCCCTTGCGGCCTGGCTGGCCAAGCCCTACCTGCCGCATGCCTTTGTGGATTTTGTGACCGAGCTGGCGCGCGAGGACTTCGACACCCGGCGGCAGGCCCTCAAGGCCTGGTTCGACTCCTTTGGCGCGGTGGCGGCCTGGGTGTTTCTGGCCGTGCAGTTTCTGCAGGTGGTGGTGGCCCCCATTCCCGGCCAGTTCACAGGCATGCTGGGCGGCTTTGTGTTCGGCTTTTGGCGGGGCCTTGCGCTCAACGTGGCGGGCAACGCCGTGGGCTCGCTCTTCGCCATGCTGCTTACCCGCTTCTTTGGCGAGCGGGTCATGCGGCCCTTTGTGCCCCTGCGCTTGCAGGAAAAGTTCGACGCCACCATCCACCGGGGCGGCTTGTCCAATTTCTTCATGCTCTACCTCTTGCCCGGCACCCCCAAAGACGCCATCTGCTTCATGGCGGGGCTTACGCGCCTGCCCGTGTGGAAGCTCATGGCGGCGAATATTCTTGGCCGCTTGCCAGGGCTTGCCGTGCTCACCTTCACCGGGGCCGCCGCCGATGCCGACCTCTTGACCGTCAAGATCGTCTTTGGCCTGGGCCTTACCTTGGCCTTCGTGGTGTGGTTGTTCGACGAGGAAATCAAGGAGCGCTTGGCGCGGCTGGCCGGGTAGCTTGCCCGGACGCTCCGCCCTGCGGGCTCGGACGCGGCGTTTGCGGCCCGGCCTGGCCTGGCGGTTGCGCTTGCCGCCTGGGCTGGTGTATCAAGAGCACAGGGGCTTCCGCCGCAGGCGGTGCGCTCCGCCCCCTTTTCCCTCCAGGCACAAGGAGTACGCCCATGCGCAAGATCATGCTGGCCCTGTCGACCCTGCTTCTGCTCGGGCTGCTTGCCGGGTGTTACGGCGGCGTGCATGCCGGGCCGGACGGCGAGCCCACCCACTACGAGCAGGGCCTGGTGGACAAGTCTACGGCGGTGCTGCGCTCCATGCGCGCCGACCCCGCGTTCCGCCACATCGACGTGTATCTTAAGAACGCGCGCGGCGTGCTCATTCTGCCCAGCGTCATAAAAGCCGGGCTGATCTACGGCGGCCAGGGCGGCAACGGCGTGCTGCTGGGGCGCGACGCCAACGGCGCGTGGTCCTCCCCGGCGTTCTATACCCTGGGCGGCGGCAGCATCGGCCTGCAGATAGGCGTGCAGGAAGCGGCCATCGTGCTGGTGTTCATGAACGACAAGGCCTTCAAGTCCGCCATCGACACCGGCCTGACCCTGGGTGCGGACGCCACCGTGGCCGCAGGCAGCGAGGGCCTCACGGGCGAGGTCTCCAGCACCCACGTGTTCAAGGACGTGTATTATTTCGCCGACGTGGGCGGCCTGTTCGCGGGCATTTCCCTGGAGGGCGGCGTGATCCATACCCGCGACGACCTGAACAGGAACTACTACGGCCAGACCCTCACCCCCAGGCAGATCGTGCTGGAGCACAAGGTGGACGCGGCCAGGGCCCGGCCCCTCAAGGATGTCCTCCTCGTGCCGGTGAAGGCCAAGTAGATGCGCGCACCTTCGGGCGGTTGGCGGCGCGGGCTTTCCCGGCCGCTGGCGGCGATGCTGCTGGCCTGGGTTCTTGCCGGGCTTTTGGGCTGTGCGGCCCAGAAGCCGCCGCTTGCGCCCGTTGCTCCGCCGCCTCCCCCGCCGCCGCCCACGGAGCTGCGCGACATCCAGACCCTGCCCCAGGACGTGGGCGCGTATTTCGATTCCCAGGCCCTGGACCTGCCGCTTCTGGACGGCAGGACGCAGGCTGCTTTGACCGCGCGCCTTCGCGAGCTGCATTTTGCGCCCTGGCACCGCGCCGTGCCCGCCCATGGCAAGGCCGATGCCCTGTGGGCCCTGGCCACCCTGAAGCAGGGCCGCCATTACGGCGAGAACCTGCGCCCCCTGGAGCCGGAGTTCCGCCAGCGCATGGAGACCCTGTGCCAGGCCGAGAGCTATCCGAACCTGCTGCGCCCGGCCATCGCCACGGCCAACACCTCCTTGCGCGTGCTGCCCACCCAGCGCCCCGGCTTTCTCAAGCCCGACAAGCCCGGCGAGGGCTATCCCTTCGACTATTGGCAGAACTCCGGCCTGCTGGCGGGCACCCCCGTGCTGGCCACGCAGCTGAGCGCCGACGGCGCCTGGGTGCTGGTGGAGGGGCGCGTGGCCGCAGGCTGGGTTCCCGTGCGCGACATCGCCTTTGTGGACGAGGCCTTCATGGCCCAATGGGAAAGCCTGCCCCTGGCGGCCATCACGCGGGAGGGCGCAAGCGTTGCCGCCAGCTTCGCCGACGAGGCCTTCCCGGCCGCGCATCTGTTCGCCGGGCGCATCGGCACCCTGCTGCCCCTGCTGGATTTTCCGGCCGACGGTCTGGGCGGCCCGACCCTGCTGGCCCCCGCGCGCGAGGCCTCTGGCCGCGCCCTCAGCCTGGCCGTGCGCCTGGGGCCGGGCGAAGCCGCAGCCGTGCCCCTGCCCTTCACCGCGCGCAACTACGCCCGGCTGGCCAACCAGCTCATGGGCCAGCCCTATGGCTGGGGCGGCTACCTGGAGAACCGCGACTGCTCGGCCCTGCTGCTGGATTTGTACGCGCCCTTCGGGGTGTTCCTGCCGCGCAACTCGCGCCAGCAGGCGCGCCAGGGCGAGTGGATTCCCTTTGGCGAGCTGCCGCCGGAGGGCAAAGAGGCGCTGTTGCTGGAACGCGGCCAGCCCCTCTTGACCCTGCTGCACAAACCGGGGCACATCATGCTCTACCTGGGGCAAAAGAATGGCCGCGCGGTGATTTTGCACGATGTTTGGGGCCTGCGCACCAAGAACGAAAAAGGGGCCGAGGGCCGTTTCGTTGTGGGGCGGGTGGCCATAACCACGCTGACGCCGGGCGCGGAGGTGCCGGACGTGCGGCGCTCCGGCCTGCTGCTGCCCAC
>DIVX01000039.1 GCA_002422505.1 Desulfovibrio sp. UBA6121 | reverse complement strand
GGGCTGCGGCAAGACCACGCTGCTCTACTTGCTCTGCGGTCTGTCCCGGCCCGATGCCGGGCAGGTGCGCCTGGACGGCCGGGAGATCAGCGGGCCCACCCCGGACATCTCCATCATCCTCCAGGACTACGGCCTGCTGCCCTGGAAGAGCGTGGCCGAGAACGTGGCCCTGGGCCTCAAGTTCCGGGGCATGGCCCGGGCCGAGCGCCTGGCCATGGCCCGGGAGCAGCTGGCCGAGCTGGGCATGGAGGGCCGCGGCCGGGACTGGCCCGGCAAGCTCTCGGGCGGGGAGATGCAGCGGGTGGCCATTGCCCGGGCCTTCGTCACCCGGCCGCGTCTGCTGCTCATGGACGAGCCGTTCTCCTCCCTGGACGCGCTCACCCGGGAAAAGCTCCAGCTCACGCTGCTGACCGTCTGGCGCAAGCGCCGCGTGCCCTACGTCCTGGTGACCCACAGCCTGGAGGAGGCCGCCTTCCTGGGCCGCCGCATCCTGGTCCTGGCCGGACGGCCGTCCACGGTGGCCGCCAGCTTCGACAATCCCGGGTTCGGCGGGGAGCGCTACCGCCAGGCCGACGCCTATTTCGAGCTGCTGCGCTCCCTGCGCAAGAGCGCGGAGGAACTCTGGTGAGCGGGCTCGCGCGCAAGGCCCTGCGCTACGGCCTGGTGGTCCTGGTCCTGGGCCTGGTCTGGCAGGTCCTGTCCGCGGGCCTGGGCTCGGCCGTGCTGCCGCCGCCCCTGGAGGTGGCCGGGGCCTTTGTCCTGGCCCTGGGCACGGGAATCTTCTGGGCGCACTTCCAGGCCAGCGCCCTGCGCGCCGTGGCGGCCATGCTCCTGGCCTTCGGCCTGGCCTTTCCCCTGGGCCTGGTCCTGGGCGGCTCGCGCCGCGCCGACGCCCTGTTCGGGCCGTTCGTCCTGCTCACCTATCCCATCCCCAAGATCGTGTTCCTGCCCGTGTTCCTCGTGCTCCTGGGCCTGGGCGACGGGGCCAAGGTGGCGGTCATCGCCCTGATCCTGGGCTACCAGGTCCTGGTGACCACCCGCGACGGGGTGAGGGCCGTGCACCCCAAGTACGTGGACTCGGTGCGTTCCCTGGGCGGGGGCAAATGGCACATTCTCTGGGACGTCTATCTGCCCGCGGCCCTGCCCCACGGCTTCACGGCCCTGCGCCTGGGCACGGGCGTGTCCGTGGCCGTGCTCTTCTTCGTGGAGTCCTTTGCCACCCAGCGCGGTCTGGGCTATCTCATTATGGACGCCTGGGGCCGCATGGACTACGTGGGCATGTTCATCGGCATTTTGGGCATGAGTCTGTTGGGCGCGGCGCTGTATGAGGCCACGGACTGGCTGGAGCGCCGGGCCTGCGCCTGGATGCGGGCCCGCAGGAGGTAGCATGGCCGGAAGGAAGAAGGAGCACAGCCGGACCCTGGAGTTCGACGACGCGGCCCTGGCCGGGCAGCTCTTCGGCCCGCAGAACGCCAACCTCGGCATGGTCGAGGACAAGGCCAAGGTGTCCATCGAAAGCCGGGGCGGACGCCTGACCCTCAAGGCCTCCAGCGAAGAGCGCCTGGACCTGGCCGAGGCCGTGCTCACCCAGCTCTACGGCCTGCTCCAGAAGGGTCGCCCGGTGCATCCCCAGGACGTGGACTGCGCCTGCCGCATGCTGGCCCGCGATCCCTCCACGGATCTGGAGGCGGTCTTCCGCGACAGCGTGTACACGGCCTCGGCCAAGCGCACCGTGACGCCCAAGACCTTGACCCAGCGCGACTACCTGACCGCCATCCGGAGCAACGACCTGGTCTTCGCCATCGGCCCGGCGGGCACGGGCAAGACCTACCTGGCCGTGGCCGCCGCGGTCGCCGCCCTGACCCGGCGCGAGGTCAAGCGCATCGTGCTCACCCGTCCGGCCGTGGAGGCCGGGGAGAAGCTCGGCTTCCTGCCCGGCGACCTGGCCGAGAAGATCAATCCCTACCTCCGGCCGCTGTACGACGCGCTCCACGACATGCTCGACTTCCGCAAGGTCCAGGAGATGCTCGAGACCGGGATCATCGAGGTGGCCCCCCTGGCGTTCATGCGCGGCCGCACCTTGAACGACGCCTTCGTCATCCTGGACGAGGCCCAGAACACCACGCCCGAGCAGATGAAGATGTTCCTCACCCGCCTGGGCTTCGGCTCGCGCTGCGTGGTCACGGGCGATGTGACGCAGATCGACCTGCCCACGCAGACCCGCTCCGGCCTGGTGGAGGCGCACAGAATTCTACAAGGCGTGCAGGGCATTCGCTTTGTGGCCTTCCACGAGGAGGACGTGATACGCCACCCGCTGGTGGGGCGCATTGTGCAGGCCTACGAACGCAGCCTGCGCGCGGACAAGGCCGCCGCAGCGCCAACGGATAAGCCTGCCGTCAAACCTGTCGGCAAGCCTGCCGCCAAATCCGCTGCCGAGCCTGTCGGCAAGCCTGCTGCAAAACCTATCGCCAAGCCCGTCGCCGAGGCCAAGAAATGACAGCACGCCCAGCCGCAGAGGCGCGAGGCGTCACCCTGGACTATGTCGCCGGGCCCGCAGCCCTGGACCCGCGCTTTCCCCTGGCCCGGCGCGAACTGCTGGAGTTGCTGGGAACCCTGCTGGCGGTCCTGGGCCTTGGCGGCAGCCGTTTGTCCCTCACCCTGGTGGACGACGCGGGCGTGGCGGCCCTGAACGCGAAATTTTTGCGGTGCACCGGGCCCACCAACATCCTGAGCTTTCCCGAGGGCGACCCGGAACGCCCGCAGGAACTGGGCGCGTTGTTCCTTTCCGTGGAGACCCTGGCGCGCGAGGCCTTTTTGTACGGGCAAGACCCGCGCGAGCATCTGGCGCGCCTGCTGGCCCATGGCCTCCTGCATCTGGCCGGGCTTGACCATGGCCGCGAGATGGACGCGCTCACCGATCTCGCCGTGTCTTGCGCCTGCGCCCCGGCCCAATAGGCGGGCTTTCGGCCCGGCTGCACGCCAGCCCTTTACAAGCGCCGCCGCGTTGGGCAAAATACCCCTTTTCGACCCGGTAGGCGAACGACGCCCACCGGCAGTCCCCCTTTTAGGAGAAACCGCATGCCCAAACACTTTCTGAACATCCTGGACCTCCCCAAAGACGAGGCGCACGCCGTGCTGCACCGGGCCAAGGCCCTCAAAAATGACGACATCCGCACCAGCCTGCTGGACGGAAAAACCGTCATCCTCATCTTTGAAAAGGCTTCCACGCGCACCCGCGTTTCCTTTGAGGTGGCCGTGCGACACCTGGGCGGGCAGACGGTGTTCCTCACCCCGCACGAGTCGCAACTGGGCCGCAACGAGCCCCTGAAGGATACGGCGCGCGTGCTTTCGCGCTACGCCGACGCCCTGGTGGTGCGCACCTTCGGGCAGGAGAAGCTGGACACCCTGGTGGAGTGGGGCAGCATTCCCGTGGTCAACGCCCTTACCGACGAGCACCACCCCTGCCAGGTCATGAGCGANNGGCGACGGCAACAACATGGCCCATTCCTGGATCGAGGCCGCAGCCCAGTTCGGTTTCGAGCTGACCCTGGCCTGCCCCTCCGGCTACACCCCGGACCTGGGCATTCTGGCCAAGGCCCGCGAACTTGGCGCGCGCATCGTGCTTACCGAAGACCCGGAGCTGGCCGCCCGCAACGCCGACTACCTGAACACCGACGTCTGGGCCAGCATGGGCCAGGAGGACGAGCAGCGCGAGCGGGAGCGGGCCTTTGCCGGATACCAGGTGGACGACCGCCTGCTGGCCCTGGCCAAGCCCGGCTGCAAGGTCATGCACTGCCTGCCCGCGCACCGGGGCGAGGAGATCTCCGACGAGGTCTTCGAGGCCAACGCGGACATGATTTTTGACGAGGCCGAGAACCGTCTGCACATGCAGAAGGCCATTCTCGAATGGGTCTTTGGGGCCCTGTAACCATATCTTCGCATCCAACTCTTCGCATCAAAGGGAGCACGACGCATGAGTTCCATCAAGAAAGTCGTCCTGGCCTATTCCGGCGGCCTGGACACCTCCATCATCCTCAAGTGGATCAAGAACACCTACAATTGCGAGGTCGTCACCTTCACCGCCGACCTGGGCCAGGGTGAAGAGCTGAACGGGGTGGAGGCCAAGGCGCTGGCCACCGGCGCCACCAAGGCCTATGTCGAGGACATCCGCGAAGAGTACGCCCGCGACTTTGTGTTCCCCATGCTGCGCGCCGCCGCCCTGTACGAGGGCCGCTACCTGCTGGGCACCTCCATCGCCCGGCCGCTCATCGCCAAGCGCATGTGCGAAATTGCCGAGGCCGAAGGCGCCCAGGCCGTGGCCCACGGCGCCACAGGCAAGGGCAACGACCAGGTGCGCTTCGAGCTCACCACCATGGCCCTCAATCCCAGGCTCAAGACCATCGCCCCCTGGCGCGACTGGGATATGAAGTCCCGCACCGATCTCATCGCTTACGCCGAGAAGCACGGTATTCCCGTGCCGGTTTCCCAGGCCAAGCCCTGGAGCCAGGACGCCAACCTGCTGCACGTCTCCTTCGAGGGCGGCGAGTTGGAAGATCCCTGGAACGAGCCAGCCAAGGGCTGCCACCGCTACTGCACGCCCATTGAGGACGCGCCGGACAAGGCCGAGGAGATCACCCTGGACTTCGAGGCCGGCAACGCCGTGGCCTTGAACGGCAAGGCCCTTTCCCCGGCGCAGATGGTGCTCACCCTGAACGAAATCGGCGGCCGTCACGGCATCGGCCGGGTGGATATGGTGGAAAACCGCTTCGTGGGCATGAAGTCGCGCGGGGTGTACGAAACCCCCGGCGGCACCATCATCCACATCGCCAAGCGCGACCTGGAAGGACTCTGCCTTGACCGCGAGGTGATGCACCTGCGCGATTCGCTCATTCCGCGCTACGCCGAGATGGTCTACTACGGCTACTGGTTCGCGCCCGAGCGCGAGGCCCTGCAGGCCATGATCGACAAGGGCCAGGAGCGGGTCACCGGCACGGTGCGCCTCAAGCTTTACAAAGGCAACATCATTCCCGCCGGGCGCAAAAGCCCTTACAGCCTGTACCGCGAAGATTTCGCCACCTTCGGCCAGGAAGATGTCTACGACCAGAACGACGCCAAAGGCTTTATCAACCTGTACGGCCTGCCGCTGAAAGTGCGCGCGCTGAACGGGCTGCCCATCTCCGGGCTCGATCTGGACCAGCCGGATTACAGCCAGTTCAAACGCGACTGATCGTCTTTAAGGAGCGAGAAAATGAAACTTTGGGGCGGACGCTTCAACCAGCCCACCGGCGAAGACGCCTGGGAATTCAATAAATCGATTGACTTTGACCAGCGCCTGGCGCCGCAGGACGTGCGCGGGAGCCTGGCCTGGGCGCGGGCGCTCGAGGCGGCCGGCGTGCTCACCCCTGAGGAAGGGGAGCACATCTCCGCCGGCCTGTGGGCCATCCTGGGTGAGTTTGAGAGCGGGGCGTTCTCTTTCGCTGAAAGCGACGAGGATATCCATACCGCCGTCGAGCGCCGCCTGGGTGAGCTGGCCGGCCCGCTGGCCGGGAAGCTGCACACCGGGCGCAGCCGCAACGACCAGG
>DIVX01000007.1:3223-7144 GCA_002422505.1 Desulfovibrio sp. UBA6121 | reverse complement strand
CCATGTGCCAGATGAACCTGGAGGCTTACCAGGGCGAAGCGCTGCGCGCGGGCGGCGGCGGGCGCCCCATTTCCGTGCTGTACCTTCCGCAATTGCTTGGGCTGGCCTTCGGCTTGCCGGAAGCTGCGGTGAGGTTGGACAAGAACCTGGCGGTGACCGACGCCCTCAAGGAAAAGCTTCGTGGGCTCGAAGCCGTCATGGCTTGATTGGCCAGGGAATCTCAACAGGAGGATAGGCACATGTTCAAGGACATCCTTTTGGCCATCACCCCGTCGGAATTGTGCGACTGCGCGGCGGACGCGGCCTTCCATTTCGCGCAGCGGTTCGACTCCCGCCTGGTGCTGATGCACGTGTGCGGCATGCGCCAGGGCTGGGGAGAAATGGAGTTTCTGGAATCCTCCGGCGAAGTGAACAAGATCAAGGCCTCGGTGGAGGAATATTACAAGGAGAAGCTGCGCGGCCTTTCCAACTACGAAATCAAGGTGGTGCCCGGCGTGCCGCACGCCGAGATATTGCGCATAGCCCGCAAGATGAACGCCGATCTCATCGTCATGGGGCCGCACACCAAGGAGTACGCGGAGCTGCGTTCCCGCATGTGGGGCATGACCGGCAGCACCCTGGAGCAGGTGAGCCAGAAGGCCGCCTGTCCGGTGATGATCGTCACCAAGTCCACCCCGTATGGCGAGCACAACTTCATGCACATCGTAACGGCCACCGACTTCTCCGAGCAGGCCGATTGCGGCGTGTTTTACGGCGGGCAGATAGCCCGGCACTACAAGGCCGGGCTTACCGTGTTCCACTGCGTGGACGCAGGGGCGGAGTCCGGCCGCGTGACCATGAGCCAGGACGAGATCAAGCGCGCCATCGACGAGGCCAAGGCCAGGCTTGAGGAACGCTACGGGGCCAAGCTCCGGGGCATCAAGGACTGCACTTTCGAAGCCTGGGAAGGCGTGCCCGCCATGGAGATTCTGAAGCTTGCCCGCATGCGCGAGGCCAATCTGGTGCTCATGGCCCACCACACCAGGGAACGCGACCCCGAAAAGGCGTTCCTGGGGTCCACTGTGGTTCAGGTGGCGCTTAATTCCACCTGCCCCACCATGAGCGTGAACCGCCACTTCGATCTGCGGTGCGGGATGATGTACGACCAGAGCGGCGAGGTTGTGACTGAAACCCACGGCGCCACCGCATAGCGGGAGGGGGATCATGTCCGTGCCTACAAAGGTTCTTGTGGTGGATGACGAGCAGCGTTTCGCCTTTAACATGGTGAAGCTGCTGACTCTGAATGGTCTACTGGCCGAGGCCGCCTACAGCGGAGAGGAGGCCCTCGGCAGGCTCAAGGAGGACGCCTTCGACGTGGTGCTCTTGGACGTGCGCCTGCCTGGCCTTACCGGGCAGGCCACGCTGGAGCGCCTGCGCGCGGCGGGAATAAAGGCCAAGGTCATCGCCGTCACCGGGCACGCCTCGGCCGAGGATGCGGCGGAGCTTATCCGCCTGGGGGCCTTCGACTACATTCTTAAACCCTGCAAGACCGAAAAGATTGTTGAGCTGGTGCAGAAGGCCCACAAGAAGAAGCTGGAGGAAGAGCGCGCAGCGGGCTAGCCCATGCGCCTAAAAACCGGCAGGGCTCCAACAAACAACCGAGGAGATGGGTCATGGCTGAAGCAGCGGTAATGGTGCTGCCCAAGCAGAGCGTGTTTTTGTCCAAGGTGAAGGACATGCTCCCGGAGGGCGGGAACCTTTCCATGTGCCTGACGTGCGGCATTTGCGCCTCCGGGTGCCCCGCCTCCGGCTTGGCGGGCGGCATGGACCCACGCAAGTTCCTGCGCCTTTGCGCCCTGGGGCAGGACGAACTGGTGCTTTCCACCCCCTGGGTGTGGATGTGCACCATGTGCCAGCGGTGCGTCTATGCCTGCCCCATGCAGATAGACATTCCACGGCTGGTGTTCGAGGCCCGCGCCTCCTGGCCGCGCGAAACCCGCCCCAAGGGCATTCGCGGCTCCTGCGACCAAGCGCTGAAAAACGAGAGCAACTCGGCCATGGGCGCGCGCAGCGAGGATTTCGTCTTCGTCGCGGGCGATATTCTGGAAGAGGTGAAGGAGAACCAGCCCGGCTGGGACGACATGCAGGTGTCCTTCAACCGCGAAGGCGCGGAGTACTTCCTGAACCAGAACTCCCGGGAGCCCGTCACCGAGCCCGACGAGATGGTTCCGTTGTGGAAGATCCTGCATACCGTGGGCTGCGACTGGACTTACGGCACCCTGGGCTGGGCGGCCGAGAACTACTGCATGTTCCTGGCCGATGAAGCCGCCTGGGAGACCATCGTGCGCAACAAGGTCAAGGCCGTGGAGGACTTGGGGTGCAAGTATTGGCTGAACACCGAGTGAGGCCACGAGATGTACGCAATCCGGGCCGGATTGCAGAAGTTCAAGATCACTCCCAAGTTCGAGATTGAAAGCATCATCCGCCTGTATGCGCGTTGGATACGCCAGGGCAAGCTCAAGGTCAGCTCCGACTGGAACAAGGAACTTGGCGTCACGTTCACGGTTCAAGACCCCTGCCAGTTGGTGCGCAAATCGTTTGGCGACCCCGTGGCCGAGGATCTGCGCTTCGTGGTCAAGTCGGTGGTGGGCGAAGAGCACTTCATCGAAATGTACCCGAACAAGTCCAACAACTACTGCTGCGGCGGGGGCGGCGGGTATCTCCAGTCGGGCTTCACAGCAGAACGGCGCGCCTACGGAGAACGCAAATTGCGGCAGATTGTGGAAACCGGCGCGGACTACTGCATAGCGCCCTGCCACAACTGCCATTCGCAGATTCATGATTTGTCGGAGCATTCCGGGAGGCACTTCCCCGTGGTCCACCTGTGGACGCTCATCTGCCTCTCCATGGGCTGCCTGGGCGAAAACGAGCGCAGCTACCTGGGCGAAGACCTGGCCGGCGTGGGGTTGTAGACGCGCATCGGAGCGCGTCCGGCCCCCGTCACCAAGGGCCGGGCGCACTTCGAAACGTCTCACCGCACAAGGAGGGTTCGCCATGAACACCGTCATCCCCGCTCCCTTGAACGAAGAAATCCGCCTGCACCTGGCGCGTTTCGACGCGGGCGCATGCGTGGCCTGCGGCGCATGCAGCAGCGGCTGCCCCAGCACCAACGCCCCGGAGAACGAAGGCTGGAACATCCGCAAGGTCATACGCATGCTGGCCTACGGCATGGCGGACGAGGTGGTGGCCTCGAACTTCCCCTGGCTGTGCACGGGCTGCGGCCGCTGCTCCTACGCCTGTCCCATGGGGGTCGATATTGTGCCGGTGATGCTGCACATGAAGCACCTGCGCCCGCGCGCAGACGTGCCCGGCGTGCTGCAGAAGGGCACGGCCAACAACCTGGCCAGCGGCAACAACATGGCCATCCCCATGGATGACTATCTGCAAGGCATGGCCGAACTGGGCCAGCAACTGGCGGATGAAGACTGCCCGGGGTTTTACGTGCCTGTGGACCATCACGGCGCGGATGTTCTCTTTTTTCCCAATTCCAAAGAGGTCTATGGCGACTTCGAGGACCAGTTCTGGTNNGGTGGAAGATCTTCTACGCCGCGCACGAAAACTGGACCGTGCCCTCCGAGGGCTGGGAAGCCGTGGACTGGGCGCTGTTCACCGGCAATTACGAGGGCATCCGCGCCCTGGCCGAACGCAAGGTGGAGTATATGAAGCGCCACGAACTTGGCCGCATGATCATGCCGGACTGCGGAGGCGGCTCGTACGGGTGCCGCACGGGCATGAAGTACTGCGTGGAGCTGAACAAGGAGAACAAGGTCAACTTCATGTATTTGTATGAATACTTGAAAGAGATTCTGGAGCAGGGGCGCATACGGGTGGACAAGAGCGTGCACGCGGGCAAGCGCTTCACCTGGCACGACTCCTGTAAGC
>DIVX01000007.1:0-3114 GCA_002422505.1 Desulfovibrio sp. UBA6121 | reverse complement strand
AGGCCGACCAGATCCGGCGCAGCGGGGCGGACGTGGTGGTGGTGGGCTGCTCCAATTGCCGCGACCAGATAATGAAGCGTCTGCCCAAGTACCACAAGGGCCCGAAGTATGAGGTCAAATACCTGTGGCAGGTGGTGGCCGAGGCGCTGGTCATCACCCCCTGGGCCGAGGCGGACGTGACGCGGGCGCAGGAGGCCGCCGCCGCGCAGTGGCAGCGCTTCGGCATCGAGGCCGAGGGCGACATGAGCTAGGCGGTGCGCTGAACCGTGCGCTAAACCGTGCGCCGGGCCCCAAGCAGGCGCCCGGCGCCCAGGAACCAAAGCCGGAATTCATGGGGTTTCCTTTTCCGCCAGACCAGTGCTATGGTGAAGGGTAAAGCGCCCGGCTGACTGACCGGCCGTGCAAGCATCCGCTTCCGGCCTTGGCTTTCGGCTTGGCCCAGGGGGAAAACATGGCGGCGGCACCAACAGGCGAAGCGGCCATACGATTCACGGCCCAGCGCCGCGCTCTGGCGCTCGCGGCGGCGCTGCTCTGCTGCCTGGCCTGCCTTGGCTGCTCCCAAGACGAGCCCGCCCTGCGGGTGGACATGCACAACCGTCAGGAAACCGTGCTGCCCACGCCAGAGGCGGGCCTCACCTATGCCTACCTGCCCCAGTACTCGCACACCACCTCTTACGAGCGCCACCACCGGCTGGTGGAGTACCTGCGCACGGCCACGGGCCTGCCCCTGCGCCAAGTGTTCCCGGATACCTTTGACGAGCACGTGAAGATGGTGGCTCAGGGGCAGATCGACATCTCCTTCACCAACCCCTTCGTGTACATCAAGCTGGCCCAGCAGGGGGCCACGGGCTTTGCCCGCACCATCAAATCCACCGGCAAGGCCGACTTCTGCAGCGAGATAATCTGCCGCAGCGACAACAAGGCCCTCAGCGTTCCGGCCGACTGCCGGGGCAAACGCTGGATCGCCGTGGACCCCCTTTCGGCGGGGGGCTATCTCTTCGCCTTGGGGCACTTCCACGACCTGGGCATCCACCGGCGGGACTTCGCCGAAATCGCCTTTGCCCCAGGCCCCGGCGGCAAGCAGGAGAACGTTGTGCTGGCGGTGCTGGCCGGAAAGTACGATTTCGGCACCATCCGCGAAGGCACCCTTGATGTGCTCAAGGGCCGCATCGACATGGACCAGATACGCATTTTGGCCCGCACCAGGGCCTACCCGGAGTGGCTCTTCGCCGCGCGCAAGGGGCTTGATCAGCGCGTGGTGGACAAGATCTCGCAGGCCATGTTCGCGCTGGACCCGCAGAACCCGGAGCACGCGGCAATTCTGGGCGCGGCGGGCCTGGCCCGCATCATTCCCGCAACCGACCGCGACTGCGACCCCGTGCGCGAGCTGGTAAGCAAGCTGGAACTGAACGAGGGCGCGCCATGAGGGTGTTCTCCAAGCTCCCCTTCCAGGCCAAGATCGGCCTGGGCATTTTCCTCATCGTGGCCGCCGTGGCCATTATGACCGCCATCCCCGTGAGCCGCATGGCCAGCCGGGCCATCATTGCGGAGTCGCGCAACCGGGGCCTGGTGCTGGCGGAGAATCTCTCCTTACGCCTGGCCGACGCCATGCTGACCACGGACCTTTTGCGCATGAAGACCATGGTCGACGAGCTGAAGGCCGTTGGGCAGGACATTCTGTATGCCTTTGTGCTGGACGAGGGCGGCAACGTGCTGGCGCACACCTTCCAGAAGGGTTTTCCCGTGGAGTTGAAGAACGCCAACGCCGCCACAGACCAGAAAGCCAACATCCAGCTTCTGGATACAGGCACGGAGCTGGTGTACGATTTCGCCGCGCCGGTGGTCATCTCCGGCAGGCGCTTCGGCACGGCCCGGCTGGGGCTTTCGCGCTCCCGGGCCGAGGCCGAGGTGAGCCATCTGCTCATGACCTTCGCGGGTCTCTCGGTGGCGGCTTTGGCCGCGGCCCTGGTGCTCAGCTCCATGTTCGCCCGGCGGGTCACACGGCGCATCAACGTGCTCAAGGAATACGCGCAGGAGGTGGTGCGCGGCAACCTGGACATCGAGACCGCCTCCACCCTTGAACGCAATTGCTGGGATATCATGGACTGCGGCCGCACCGAGTGCCCAGCCTTCAACAAGCCCCGGCACCGCTGCTGGCACATGCAGGGCACCCTCTGCCCGGACTGCGCCCCGGCGGACCGCCAGGGACGCAAATCCTGCGCGCGTTGTCCCGTCTTCCGCGAGAACGCAGGCGACGAGATTCAGGACTTGGCCGAAACATTCGGCATCATGGCCATGACGCTGAAGAAGCAGATAACCGCCCTGGGTCAGCAGGAGCAGCTTATGCGCACCATTCTGGACGCCACGCCGGACCTGGTGTGCCTGCTGGACGCGCACGGGCGGTTTTTGGCCGTGAACCGCGCTTTTGCCGCCTTTTTGGACCATGCGGAGGCCGAGATTGTGGGCCGGGCCGAGGCCGACCTGCTGCCGCAGGAAGAGGCCTTGCTCCAGCAGGCGCGCAATCGGGCCATTCTCGAATCCGGCCTGGGCGGCCAGGCCGAGGTGGCGGTGAACACTCCCTTGGGCAAGCGCTGGTTCCACCAGGTGGATGTGCCCGTGCGCGACGCCGCAGGCCGGGTGCTCGGAATCCTCAAGACCGCCCGCGATGTCACCGAGGTGCGCAGCATCGAAGAGAAGCTTTTGCAGTCGCAGAAGATGGAGTCCCTCGGCAAGCTGGCGGGCGGCGTGGCGCACGAGATCAATACCCCGTTGGGCATCATTCTGGGCTATGCCCAACTGCTGCAAGAGGATGTTCCCGAAGGCGGGCAGGTGTGCCAGGATCTCAAGATCATTGAGCGGCAAACCAAGGTCTGCCGCAAGATCGTGGCCGATCTGCTCGGTTTCTCGCGCCAGCACGAGTCGAGCATGGGCGAGATGGACCTGAACGCCTCCGTGCGGGAAATGACTTCCCTGGTGCGGCACACCTTCGGCCTGGAAAAGGTCGCCCTGGAGCTGGAGCTGGCCGAGCAGTTGCCGCAGATCACCGGCGACCGCGAGAAGTTGAACCAGGTGTGGATGAATTTGCTGAACAACGCCCGCGACGCCATGCCCGGC
>DIVX01000080.1 GCA_002422505.1 Desulfovibrio sp. UBA6121 | reverse complement strand
CCAAGGCGAGCTGACTCTACGCCTTACCCCTGCGGCCAGCCCCGACGGTTTGCCCCTGCGGCCAGCCCAGGCGAATTACCCAGGCGTGTCGGCCCCAAGGACCAACCCGCAGGCGCGCGCTGCCCCTTGCCCCATACAAAACCGCCCGCCCGGCCCCGGCGCTCCCTGGGGGAGGCCGGAACCCGGCGGGCGGCGTGGTATCGTACCCGGTGCGGAAAGGCCTACAGGCTGGCCTGCAGAATCTCGCCGAACTCCTTGCAGCCCACGGCCTTGGCGCCCTCGATCTGGGAAGCCAGGTCCACCGTGACCTTGCGCGCGGCGATGGCCTTGGCCACGGCGGCGTGCACCAGCTGGGCGGCCTCGTGCCAGCCCAGGTGCTCCAGCATCATGGTGCCGGAGAGGATGAGGCTGCCGGGGTTGGCCATGTCCTTGCCGGCAATGGTCGGCGCGGTGCCGTGGGTGGCCTCGAAAAAGGCCAGGGTGTCGCTCATGTTCACGCCCGGCGCCAGGCCCAGCCCGCCCACCTGCGCGGCGAGGGCATCGGAGATGTAGTCGCCGTTCAGGTTGGTGGTGGCCAGCACGGAGTATTTCTCCGGGCGGATGAGCGCCTCCTGGAACATGGCGTCGGCGATGCGGTCGTTGATGATGACCGGCTTGCTTGCGCCCTCGGCGGCCTCGGCTTCGGTCATGGTGAATTCGCCAAACTCGGCCGCGGCCATTTCATAGCCCCAGGCGCGGAAGCCGCCCTCGGTGTACTTCATGATGTTGCCCTTGTGCACCAGGGTCACGCTGCCGCGCTTCTGGTCGATGGCGAACTTCACCGCGCGGCGGACCAGGCGCTTGCAGCCCTTCTCGGTCATGGGCTTGATGCCGATGGCGGCCAGGTCGTCGAGCTTGGCGCCCATTTCATCGCGCAGGAAGGCCACCACGCGCTTGGCCTCCGGCGTGCCTGCGGCCCACTCTATGCCCGCGTAAACGTCTTCGGTGTTCTCGCGGAAAATAACCATGTCCACGCGCTCCGGGTGCTTCACGGGGCTCTCTATGCCGGGGAAGTACTTGATGGGCCGGATGCAGGCGTACAGGTCGAACATCTGGCGCAGGGTCACGTTCAAGCTGCGGAAGCCCTTGCCCACCGGGGTGCCCAGGGGGCCCTTCATGGCCAGCTCTGCGCCTTTGAGGGCGTCGAGGGTGGCCTGGGGCAGGTTCTCGCCGGTTTCGCGCAGGGCCTTTTCGCCCGCCAGAATCTCTTTCCACACCAGCTTCTTTTCGCTGCCGTAGGCCTTGGCCACCGCCGCGTCGATGACGGGCCGACCCGCCGCCCAGACCTCGGCTCCGATGCCGTCGCCCTCGATGAAATAGACAAGCTTCTCCACCATGATGCCTCCCGAAGAAAATTCGCTGGCCCTTCCCGCAGGATGGGCGCGGTTTGCGTGCCACCCCTGATAGCCGGGCTTCGGCCCCAAGGCAAGGGGAAGCACCGCGCCAAGCGCGCTGTTGACAATGGCCGGAGCGCCAAGTAAGCAGCCACCATGTTGAACAGTAAGATGCATAAACCCAGCCGCGGCTGGTGGCGCCGGTGGCAAAGCAGTTGATGCCGCCGGCTTGACGGATGCTCTTCTTCAGGGCCGCGGACACCAACACCGTGGCCCTTTTTCGTGCCCAAGGCGCAGCACAAAAGCCAACATAGGCGCGGCGTCATCACCCCTGAGGAGGACCTGACATGGAGACCAGAATAAACCTTTCCCAAAAAGACATGCCCCAGGCATGGTACAACGCCCTGCCGGACCTGCCCACGCCGCTGGCCCCCCCGCGCGACCCGGAGACCAAGGAAATTTTGACCCCGGACAAGCTGGAGCCCATCTTCGCCAAGGCGCTCATCGAGCAGGAGATGAGCTCTGAGCGTTTCATTGAGATTCCAGAGCCCGTGCAGGACATTTACCGCCTGTTCCGCCCCACGCCGCTGGTGCGCGCCCATCGGCTGGAAAAAGCCATCGGCTCCAAGTGCCGCATCTATTACAAGAACGAGTCCGTTTCGCCCGCAGGTTCGCACAAAACCAACACCTCCGTGCCGCAGGTGTACTACAATAAGCGCGAGGGCGTGAAGCGCCTTTCCACCGAGACCGGCGCAGGCCAGTGGGGCACGGCGCTTTCGTTCGCGTGCGGCATGTTCGACATGACCTGCACCGTGTACATGGTCAAGGTGAGCTACGAGCAGAAGCCCTACCGCAAGATTCTCATCAACGCCTACGGCGGCGAAATCTTCCCTTCGCCCTCGGAACAGACCAACGCGGGCCGCGCCATGCTCGCCAAGGACCCCGGCTGCAAGGGTAGCCTGGGCCTGGCCATAAGCGAGGCCGTGGAAGACGCCGCCACCCACGACGACACCAAGTACACCCTGGGCAGCGTGCTGAACCACGTGCTGCTGCACCAGACCGTCGTCGGCCTGGAAACGGAGAAACAGTTGGCCATGATCGGCGAGAAGCCGGACTATTTGGTGGCCTGCGTGGGCGGCGGCTCCAACTTTGGCGGGCTGGTGCTGCCGTTTTTGCCGCGCAAGCTTAAGGGCGAGAACATCACCTTCGTTGCGGCGGAGCCCAAGGCCTGCCCCACGCTCACGCGTGGCAGCTTCCGCTACGATTACGGCGACATGGCCCGCTTGACTCCGCTGATGAAGATGCACACCCTGGGGCACGCCTTCATGCCCGCACCCATCCATGCGGGCGGGCTGCGCTATCACGGCGAGGCGCCCATTGTTTCCAACCTGATGGAAGAGGGGCTGGTGGACGCCCGCGCCTACTACCAGAAAGACTGTTTCGAGGCCGCGCTGCTGTTCCTGCGGACCGAGGGCTTCCTGCCCGCGCCGGAGACCAGCCACGCCATCGCCAGCGCCATTGAGGTGGCCAAGACCGCCAAGCCCGGCTCTACCGTGGTCTTCCTGTACTCCGGCCACGGCATGCTTGATTTGGCCAGCTACGACGCCTACCTGCGCGGCGATTTGACCAACTACGAGCTGCCGCAGGAGTGCATCGACCAGGCGCTGATGATGTGCCCGACCATCGAGGGCTGAGGCGCTCGGCGGCCTGAAATAGCGGCCTGATGCGGCGGGCGCGGCGGCGCTGCCCGCCCGGTCCGCAGTGATTTGCGTAGAGGGGGGGAGCTTCGGCTCCCCCTTTTGCTTTCCCGCGCAGCGGGTGTGCAAAATAGGTTTGCGTATTGACCTCACCCGGCGATTCGTTCACAAAAAACGAATGGAACTGACGCTGCTCTCCGAAATCCTCAAGGTATTCGCCCTTTCCGTGGGCGTCATCTACCTGTGCCACAAGGTCCGCATCCCGCCCATCGTGGGGTTTCTCATCACCGGCGTCATTGCCGGGCCGTACGGACTGGGCCTGGTCAAGGCCGTGCATGAGGTTGAAATTCTTGCCGAAGTTGGCGTGGTGCTGCTGCTGTTCACCATCGGGCTTGAGCTGTCCATTGGCGAACTGGTGCGCCTGCGCAAGAGCGTGCTGGTGGGCGGCGGCGGGCAGGTGCTGCTCACCATAGCCGCCTTTGGAACCCTGGCCTGGGGGCTTGGCATGCCCGTGCCGCAGGCCGTGTTCGTAGGCTTTCTGGCGGCGCTGTCCTCCACGGCCATTGTGCTCAAAACCTTGCAGCAGCGTGCGGAAATGGACTCGGTCTACGGGCGCGTCTCCCTGTCCGTGCTCATCTTTCAAGATCTCGTCATCGTGCCGATGATGCTGCTGATACCCTTTCTGGCCGGGCAGGCCGGAAACGGCGGCGGCTCCAGCCTTTCCTTCCTGTGGCCTACGTTGAAGGGCTTCGGCATGGTGGCCTTGGTGTTTTTTCTGGCGCGCAAGGTGGTGCCCAAGCTGCTGCACCGCATTGTGCAAACGCGCAGCCGCGAGCTTTTCCTCATCAGCACCCTGACCATGTGCCTGGCCACGGCCTTTCTTACCTGGCAGATAGGCCTTTCGCTCTCCCTGGGCGCGTTCCTGGCCGGGCTCATCATCTCGGAATCGGAATACAGCCTGAGCGCGCTGGAAGGCATCATGCCCTTCCGCGACGTGTTCACCAGCCTGTTTTTCATCTCCGTGGGCATGCTGCTCGACGTGAGCTACGTGGCCGCCAACCTGCCGCCCGTGGCCGGGGCCACCCTGGCCGTGCTGGGCCTCAAGGCGCTTATGGCCGCAGGCGCCGCGTACCTGCTGGGCTTCCCGGTGCGGCCCGCGGTCATGGTGGGCCTGGCTCTGTGCCAGGTGGGCGAGTTCTCCTTCGTGCTGGCCAAGGCGGGCAAGCTGGAGGGGCTCATCGACGCCGACGGCTACCAGCTGTTCCTGGCCGCCAGCATCATGACCATGGCGCTCACGCCGCCGCTCATCAGCCTTGCGCCGCGCGCGGCGGACTGGGTGCGCGCCTTGCCCCTTTTCGCGCGCATGGCCAAGCGCCCCTTTGAGCAGGAGATGGACCAGACCTGCGACGGCCACGCCTGCGTCTCCGACCACCTGGTCATCGTGGGTTTCGGCGTGGGCGGCAAGCACTTGGCCCGCGCGGCCAAGAGTTTCGGCATTCAGTACCGCGTGGTGGAGATGAACCCGGACACCGTGCGCAACAGCGCGGCCGAGGGCGAGCCGATCATCTTCGGCGACGCCAGCCAGACCGCCGTGCTGGAGCACGTGGGCGCGCAGAACGCGCGCGTGCTGGCGGTCGTCGTCAGCGACCCGGTGAGCATCCGCCGCATCACCGACGCCGCCCGCAGGATGAACCCGGCCCTGCACATCATCACCCGCACGCGTTTTTTGAGCGAAATGCAGCCCTTGCTGGAGCTGGGCGCAAGCGATGTCATCCCCGAGGAGTTCGAGACCTCGGTGGAGATCTTTACCCGCGTGATGATGCGCTACCTGGTGCCGCGCGGCGAAATAGAGCGCTTCACCGAGGTGGTGCGCTCCGAGGGCTACGAGATGCTGCGCTCAACCGAGGTGCGCGGCGATTCGTTCTGCACCCTGAACCGCCAGTTCCCGGGCATGGATGTCAGCGCCATCACCATCGAGCCCGGCTCCATTCTGGACGGGCAGACCCTGCAGGAATCCGAGCTGCGGCGCACCCATGGGCTTACCGTGGTGGCCGTGGGGCGGCTGGACGAGGTGATGGGCAACCCGGACGGCACCTTGCGCCTGCAGGCGGGGGATGTGGCCTATGTTTTTGGCGCCCACGCCGACATAGCGGCCAAGGCCGGGCTATTCAGCGGGCGCAGGCGTCCCTGGGAAGAGGCCGGGCAAGACGTCCCTGGTTGACATCCTGCCGTTTTGCGGTGAGAGAATGGCTACTACTCCCATTTCCTCACCCATAACGCAGGAGAAGCCCATGAACGCAGACGAAAGCCCCAAGACGGGCCTGAACCGCCGCGAATTCCTCGCCCTGGCCGGGGTTGCCGGTGTGGGCCTTGTGACGCACGGCCTGCTCTCCGCTCCGCTGGCCCATGCCGCAGATCCCCTGGAAATGGCCCCGCTGCCCTACGCCCTGAACGCCTTGGAGCCGGTGATAAGCGCCCGCACCCTGGAGTTCCACTATGGCAAACACCACGCGGGCTACGCGGCCAACGTCAAGAAGATGATCCCCGGCAGCGGTCTTGAGGGCAAAAGCATGGAGGACATCGTCAAGGCCGCGGCGGGCCAAGCCGAGAAGACGGCGCTGTTCAATAACGCCGCCCAGTGCTGCAACCACGCCTTCTACTGGAAGTGCATGAAACCCGGCGGCGGCGGAATGCCCGCAGGCAAGCTGCTGGCGGCCATTACGGCCGACTTTGGCGGCTACGACGCCTTCCGCAAGGCCTTTGTGGACGGCTCCGTGGGGCGCTTCGGCAGCGGGTGGGGCTGGCTGGTGCAGCAGGGCGGCAAGCTCAAGGTGCTCAGCACCTCCAACGCGGAAACCCCGCTGACCCAAGGCGCAACGCCGCTTCTGGTGGTGGACGTGTGGGAACACGCCTACTATCTGGACTACCAGAACAGGCGGGCGGACTACGTCAACGCCTTCATGGACAAGCTGGTGAACTGGGACTTTGTGGCCGCGAACATGAAGTAGTGGCCTCATAAAGAGAAGCGACAAGGGCTGCGGCGCACACCGCAGCCCTTTTTCGTGCGCCCTGGCCGGGGCTTAGGCTTTTCCAAAGGTGATTGTGCGCCCTGGCGAGGAGAAGCGCGATTTTAGGGTCGGCAGGTCTCCCCACGCGGTGCAGCCTTGGCCCCAATAATCGGCGGGCAACGACGCGCAGGGGGAAAAGGCGCTTTTGAAACAGGCCCTAGGGCTGGCACTCGCCGTCGAGCAGAAAGCGCAGGGCCTTGCCCGTGCGGGTGGCCTTGAACTCGATGATCTCGTAGGTGGCTGCGCCCTCGGTGACAAAGGGGTCCTGCTCCAGCACGGCGGCCAGCTCCCAGCGGCTGCCCGCCTGGGCCAGTATGATGCCGCCGGTGCGCGGCTCGCGCGGGCCGGAAAGCATGAACAGCCCGGCCTGGTAGTTGGCCTCCAGGAACTTGCGGTGGGCGGGCAAAAGCTCGTCGATGACTTCAAGAGGCTTCACATAGGTCGTGTGCACAAGGAACATTGGTACTCCTGGGTTGTTTGGTGCTGTTGCGCCTTTGTAAAACTGATGGCCGCAGCCCTCAAGGTTTTTGTGTGCTGGCCGTCTCCGGTCCGCCTGCAACCGCCAGCGCGGGCGCGGCAAGGGCTCTGGCCTTGAGCGCCTGTATGCGCGCTGCGGATTCGCGGATGCGCTGCGGGCTGACCACCCCCTCGGCCACCAGCTCCATGAGCAGGTCGAGGACCATGGGCGCAAGCTGTTCGTGGTGTTCCAGGTTGTTGCCCAGAAGCAGCACGTCGGCCCCGGCGTTCACGGCCAGGCCCAGGGCCTCCTTGAGGCCGTAGTGGCTGGCCACGGCGCGCATCTGCAGGTCGTCCGTCACCACCACGCCCTGGTAGCCCAGCCTGCCGCGCAAAAGCCCGGTGATGACCGCGCGCGACAGGGTGGCCGGATATTTGGGGTCCAGGCGGGCGTTGTACACGTGGGCGGTCATGACCATGTCCGCTAGGCCGAGGCGGATGAGTTCGGCAAAGGGCAGCAGCTCGGCCTCGGTCCATGTGGACGAGACATCGGTGAAGCCCAGGTGGCTGTCCGCCGTGGACGAGCCGTGGCCGGGAAAGTGCTTGGCCGCCGTGAGCACGTGCTGGCCTTGCAGGCCCCAGGCGAAGGCCCCGGCGCAGGCGGCGGCGTTGAGCGGGCTGGGGGAAAAGCTGCGGCCTATCTTGCCGATGACCGGGTTTTCCGGATTCACGTTCACGTCGCACACGGGCGCGAAATCGAGGTTGAAGCCCGCCTGGCGCAGCATGCGGCCTGTGGTTTCGCCTGCGGCCAGGGCCGGGGCTGTATCCGGCCCGTTTCCGTCGGCTGCATCGGGGCACAGCTCGGCCGCTGCGGGGCTGTCCGGGAAGCCGTTGATTGGCTTGAGGCGCTGCACGCGCCCGCCCTCCTGGTCCACGGCGATGAACAGCGGCGGCAGGCCTGCGGCGCGTGCGCTCTGCGCCAGGGCGCTGGTGAGCCGCTGCACCTGCTCCGGGCTTTGTACGTTGCGCTCTGGCGTGCCCAGGCCAGCGTCGCGGTCGAACAGGATGACCCCGCCGAGGTTGAGCTCCGCCACCTGGCGCAGAATGGGCAGGGGCTGGCCGGAGGCGTCTTGCGGCTCCAGGCCGCGAAAGCCCACCAGCAGCATTTGCCCGGCCTGGCGCTTAAGCTCCGGCGTGGGGGCCTCCCGCAGCATGGCGCAGCCCTGGAGCAGGGCGGCCAACGCCAAAAGCAGCAGGGCTGTGGTGCGCGCGGGCCGGGCCATGGCTAGATCCGCTCGCTGCCGAGGGAGAAGGTGCTTTCGATGTCGTAGCTGGAGATGACGCGGTAGGAGATGAGGGTCTCCGTGCCGGTGATGCCCTGGATGAGCAACATCTTCTCCGTCACGATGGCGGCGAGGTCGTCGTTGTCCTTGGCGCGGATGATGGCCACGAGGTCGTAGCGGCCGCCCACGGAATGGACTTCGCTGATGCCGTCGATGGCCACGAGTTTCTGGGCCACCACATTGATGGCCGTGGGCTGGACGTGCATGAGCACGATGGCGTTGGTCATGGTGATCCTCCGTTTCGGCGCATGGTACCCGTTTGCGGGCCAGGGGTCAAAGGGGGGCGGGGGCTTGGGGCGCAAAAAAAAGGCCCCCGGAATGCTCCGGAGGCCTTGGTGCAAGCGCTTGCTGCGCGGCTATGCTCAGGCGTTGTCGGGAGCCATCTTGGCGATGTTTGTGGGCCGGAACACATACAGGAACAGGGCCAGGGCCACCACGGCGGAGACAACTCCGATGGGCGTGGACACGCTCATGGGCAGGTTGAAGCCGATGGTGGCGTTGCACAGGTACGTGTTGGTGACGGCGGTCATGAAAACGGCAGGCACCGTGGCGATCCAGTGGTTCTTGCCGCGCTTGATGCAGTAGGCGGAGGCGGTCCAGAGCACGATGGCCGCAAGGCTCTGGTTGGCCCAGCCGAAGTAGCGCCAAATCACGTCGAAGTTGGCCAGGGAGATGATGTAGCCCACCACGAACAGCGGCACGGCGATGTAAAGCCGCTTGATAGCCTCCTTCTGGGAGTACTTGGCGAAGTCGGAGATGAGCAGGCGGGCGGCGCGGAAGGCTGTATCGCCAGAGGTGATGGGCAGCACGACCACGCCCAGGATGGCCAGTACGCCGCCGAAGCCGCCGAGCAGGGTGGTGCAGGCCTCGGAAACCACGTTGGCCGGGCCGCCAGCGGCGAGGGAGGCGTTGAGGGCCTCCGGGCTTTGGTAGAAGCACATGCCGACCGTGGCCCACACGAGGCCGATGAAGCCCTCGGCCACCATGGCGCCGTAGAAGATGAACTTGCCTTCACGCTCGCTGCACACGCAGCGCGACATGAGCGGCGACTGGGTGGAATGGAAGCCGGAGATGGCGCCGCAGGCGATGGTGATGAACATCAGCGGCCACATGGGCAGCTGCTTGGGGTGCAGGTTTTCCAGGGTCAGGTTGGGGAACATCTCGTAGCCCTGGGTCATAAGGGCCACCGGCATGGCAATGGCCATGAACATGAGAATGGCCCCGAAGAAGGGGTACAGGCGGCCGATGATCTTGTCGATGGGCAGGATGGTGGCCAGGAAGTAGTACACGAAGATAGCGCCCACCCACAGGCTGACCTCGATGCCGGAGAGCTTGCCCAGCAGCTTGGCCGGGCCAAGTACGAACACCACGCCCACCAGCAGGAGCAGGATGAGGGAGAACAGGCGCATGAACTGCTTGAAGCCGTTGCCCAGGTTGTAGCCCACCACGTCGGGGATGCTTTCGCCCCTGTAGCGCAGGGAGAGCATGCCTGAAAAATAGTCGTGCACGCCGCCTGCCACCAGGGTGCCGACAACGATCCAGATGAGAGCGGACGGACCATACAGCGCACCCAGGATGGGGCCGAAAACCGGGCCCAGGCCAGCAATATTCAGCAGCTGGATGAGGAAAATCTTAGGCTTGGACATGGGAACATAGTCCACTCCGTCGGCCATGCACATGGCGGGGGTGGTGCGGTCGCCGTCCGGCTGGAACAGCTTGTCCACCAAGGTTCCGTAAGTGAAGTACCCGACCACCAGGGCGGCCGTGCACAAGAAAAAGATCATCATAGTCCTTCTCCCTCCTGTTTTGTATCGTAAAGCCTGGCGGAGCGCCTGCCCTGCATGGCCGCTTTCGCGCCTGTTTTCGTCAATCGTCGCGCCAAAGGGCCAAAGGGGCCGGGGCGCCCATGCGCAGGTCCTGGTGCGGGAACGATCGTACGCTATGGTTCCAATGGACCAGATGCCGGGCGCAAGGCAATGGCTTTAGCGCGAAATGGCGCTTGTGGCGGTTGAAGCGGCGTTTCTGCCAGACGAATGGCGGAGCGGGGAACCAGGCGGACGGAGGCGCGCGGTGCTACTGGGGAATGCGCAGGGTGATGCTCGTGCCCTCGCCGGGGGAGCTCAACACCACCATGGCGTATGGCGGGCCATAAAGCTGCACCAGCCGCTGGTTGGAGTTGCGCGCGCCAATGCCCTCGGTGAGCGACTCCAGCTCCACCGCAGAGGTGATGGCCCGCACCTGCTCGGCCGACATGCCCACGCCGTCGTCGTGCACCTCCACCAGCAGGTGGCCGTCCTCGCACCAAGCGGTAAGCCGCACCATGCCGCCCTCCGGCTTGGGCAGCACGCCGTGGCGCAGGGCGTTCTCCACCAGGGGCTGTATGATCAGCGGCGGGGTTGCGCAGTCCTGCGCGCCGGGGCCAAGGTCGATCTCGGCGCGAATGCGCTCGCCAAAGCGGGCCCGCTCAATGGCCAGATAGGCGTTGGTCTGCTCTATCTCGTCCGACAGGCGGATGAGCCCCCGGCTGGAGTCCAGGTTGCGGCGCATGTAGCGCGAGAGATCGAGCAGCAGCTCGCGCGCCTGGGTGGGCGCGGTGCGGCAGAAGCTGGCGATGGTGTTGAGCGAGTTGAACAAAAAGTGCGGGTTGATTTGCGCCTGCAAACGGCGGATTTCCGCATGGGCCAGCAGCTGGTTCTTGATGCCGATGTTCTCCAGCTCCAGCTGGGTGGAAAAAAGATCGGCCAGGCCCTTGGCCAGCTCGAAGAGCGTCTCGTCCAGGGGGCGGCGGCGGGNNGCCGTAGAGCTTCAGGCAGCCCTGGATGCCCTCGCCCTTGCGCAGGGGCACGATGATGGCCTCGGTGAGCGGGCAGTCCGGCTCGGAGCAGCAGATGTCGGCCTTGTTGCGCACGTAGATGGACTCGCCGTTTTTAATAACCTTGAGGGTGGCCATGGTGCGCACCTCGCCTCCGGCCCGGTGGTGGTCCTCGGCCACGCCCAGGTGGGCCAGAATGATCTGCCCGCTGGTGACGGCCACGGCGGGTACCCCGGCCTCGCGCATGATGATGGCGGCGGTGGCCTTGGCCGAGGTTTCGGTCAGGCCCGCGCGCAGGTGGGCCAGGGTCTGGTTGGCTATGGAGAGGATCTGCCGCGCCAGATCGCGGTTGCGGGCCTGGCGGTAGGCCATTTGCATGTTCAGCGCCTGCACCAGAAACGCCGCGCCTATGGAGTTGAACACGATCATGGGCAGGGCGATGACCTTGACCACGGCCACGGCGGTGGGGAAGGGCTGGGAAAGCGTCAGCACCAGGAACTGGTGCAGGGTTTCGCCGCCCAGGCACAAGAAGAACGCCAGCCGCCAGTCCAGGCTTTTGGCCGGAAAGCGGTGCGCCACCAGCCCGGCCACCGCGCCCTCTATGAGCGTGGCCAGGCCGCAGGGCAGGGCGGAGAAGCCGCCGATGTCCATGAGATAGCGGTGCCCCCCGGCGATGAGCCCGGCCCCGACGCCCACCACCGGCCCGCCGAAGAGCCCGGCCGTGATGACCACCATGCCGCGCAGGTTGGCGAAGGACTGGAACACCACGTTGCCGGAATAGGTGCCCAGCACGCCGAAGAGCCCGAACATGAGGGTGAGCACGATGGTGGCCCACAGGGGGCGGTCGTGCCGGGGGCCCAGCTTGTCGATGGCGGTGACGGTCATGACCGCGAAGCAGCCCGCCAGCAGCAGCCCGAAGCGCTGCGAAAGGTTGAGAAAAAGCTCCGGGACTTCCGGATTGAAGAAGTCGTTCATGGCGCCGACGTCCACCTTCAGGTCCAGCTTCGGGCCGTCATACGCCCAGCTTGTCCTTGAACTCGCGCACGCGGTTGCGGCTCACGGTCACCTCGGTGCGGGCCGTGTCGGCCATAACCACGCAGTACTTGCCGCCAAACCAGGGCGCAAATTCCGCCACGCGCTCCAGGTTCACCAACTGGGCGCGGTTGGCCTGGAAAAACGGCTGGCCGGACAAGCGCTCGCAGGCCTTGGCCAGGGTGGCCAGGCCGTGGCAGGTCAGCCGCTCGGTTTCGGTAACGGCCACAAGGCGCTTTTCGTCGGCCTCGATGAAGAGAATGCTCGCCGTGGGGATGAGGGCGATGCGGCCGCCCTGCTCCACGGCCAGCTTGGCCAGGGGGCGGGCCCCGGTCTTGCCTGCGGAGGAGAGCAGCCGCTCAATGGCGTCGCTCAGGCCCGAAGGCGAGGCCTCGGCCAGGTGCCTGCGGACGCGCTCCAGGCTTTTGGCTAGGCGGTCCGGCGAAACGGGCTTGAGCAGATAGTCCGCCGCGTTTTCGTCAAAGGCGCGTATGGCGTGCTGGTCATAGGCGGTAACGAAGACGAACAGCGGCGGGCGTTCCAAGGCCTGGGCCTGCGCCAGCACGTCGAAACCGTCCTGCCCGGGCATCTGGATGTCCTGGAACACCAGGTCCACGCCGCCTTCGGCCAGGATTTGCAAGGCCTCCTGCGCGTTGGAGGCGCATATGGCCTCCACGTCTGGGTGGGCCTGCAGCAGGTAGAGCAGCTCGTCCCTGGCCGGGGCTTCGTCGTCCACGATGAGCGCGCGCAGATGCAGTATGGTCATGGAGTCTCCGGGGGCGGCGTGTCTGGCCGTCTGGCCGCATTGCAAGCCGCTTGCCTGGGCGTACCCGCGCCACGCCCCTGCTGTCAATCGGCGTGCTTCTACTCTGCCGCGTCCGGCTTGGGCGTGCGGCGCGTGCCCTGGTACAGCTCATACTCCAGCAGCCTGCACTCTATCTTGGCGTTGAACAGCGGGGTTTTGCGCCGGGGTTTCAAGCCCACCTTGGCCGCCAGGTCCGGGTTGCCGGTGAACACGAAGCCGCGCCAGCCCGGCAGGCGTTTTTTGAAGAAGTCGCCAATGCCCGCGTACATGGGCTCCAGGCGCGGGGCGTCGCCCAGGCGGCCGCCGTACTCCGGGTTCAGCACGCACACGCCAACGCCCTCCGCAGGCACGGTGCTTTCGCGAAAGTCGCTCACCTCGAAGCTGATGTGCCCCTCCACCCCGGCGGTGCGCGCGTTCTGCCGTGCGGCGGCCACGGCCTCGGGGTCGATGTCGCTGGCGATGATGCGGCAGTCCAGCAGTTTTTTCGAGCCAGCCTGGGCCTTCTTGCGCAGCTCGGCGTAGGCGGCGGCGTCGAAGCCCAGCAGATGCTCAAAGGCGAAGCCTGCGCGCAAAAGCCCCGGCGCACGGTTGAGGGCCACCAGCGCGGCCTCGATGGCCAGGGTGCCGCTGCCGCACATGGGCGAAAGAAAATGCCCGCCGCGCTCCGCAAAGCCCGTGGCCAGCACGATGCCTGCGGCCAGGGTCTCCTGCAGGGGGGCCTTGTGGGGCATTTTGCGGTAGCCCCGGCGAGCCAGAGGCGCGCCCGTGGTGTCGATGTACACGGTCACGGCGTCCTCGCGCCAGTGCAGAAACACGCAGGCCCCCACGGGGTCCGGGCCGGAATCCGGCCTGCGGCCCTTGCGCGAGAGGATGCGGTCCACAATGGCGTCCTTGGCCTTCTGGTTGGCGAAGCGGCTGTCGCGCACATGCTCGTTCTGCACGCTGGAATCCACGGTCAGGTGGCCGTCCGCTGGGATGATGTCCTCCCAGGGCAGGCGGCCCAGCTCGGCGGCCAGGGCGTCGGGCGTGGCGGCGCGCAGGCGGGCCAGCTCCAGCAGCACGCGGTGGCCGGTGCGCAGGTTCAGGTTCAGGGTCATGCAGTCGCGCATGTCGCCTTCGGCGAGCACCCCGGCGGCGAGCTCGCGCCCTGGCAGGCCCAGGGCGGCCATTTCGCGCGCCAAAAAGGGCGGCAGTGCTTTGGGGCAGGTCACCAGGACCGGGCGCTTCTGGGCGAAAAGGGGCATGGGGCGTCCTTTGTGGAAGGTTGGCTAAAGGGCGTCGAAGGGGCTGGCCTGCTCTAGAAGGGCCGTCATGTCAAGGGCGGAAAGCGGCCTGCTGAACAGGTAGCCCTGGAACTCGCGGCAGCCCTGGGCGACAAGGAAATCAAGCTGGGCGGGTGTTTCCACGCCCTCGGCCACCACGTGCAGCTCCAGGCTTTGCGCCAGGGAAAGCACCGAGCGCACGATGCTGGCGTCGTCCTCGTCGCCGGGCAGGCCGTCGATGAATGAGCGGTCGATCTTGATGGCCTGGATGGGCAGCTTCTTGATGTAGCCGAGGGACGAGTACTCCTTGCCGAAGTCGTCCAGCACCACGGAGGCGCCCATGTCGCGCAGGGCGGCCAGGGTGGCCAGGGTTTCCGGCCGGTTGTCCAGCAGCAGGTTCTCGGTGATCTCGAACTCCAAGGCCTGCGGCGGTGCGCCGGTTTCCTCCAGCACCGCCAGGATGCGCTGCTCCAGGCCGGGATGCTGGAACTGCCGGGGCGAAAGGTTCACAGCCATGCGGAAGGCGGCGTGGGCCCCCGCGCGCCACAGCACCACCTGGCGGCAGGCCTGGCGCAGCACAAAGTCGGAAAGGGGAGCGATGAGCCCGGTGTCCTCGGCCACGGAGATGAACTCCACCGGGGAAACGAGCACGCCGTCCTCGCGCCGCAGGCGCACCAAAGCCTCTGCCCCGGCGATGACGTTGCCGGGGTGGACCACCTTGGGCTGATAGAACACCTCCAGCCCGCCGGAGTTCAAGGCCCGGCGCAGGGCGGCCTCCACAGCCAGCCTGCGCAGCACCTGGTCGTTCAGCTCCTTGACGAAGAAGGCGAAGGTGTTGCGACCGCCCTCCTTGGCCCGGTACATGGCCAGCTCCGCGTTTTTGAGCAGCAGTTCCGGGCTTTCGCCGTGGGCGGGGAACAAGGCCACCCCAACGGAGAGGCGCACATGCAGGCTGCGGCCGTTCAGGTCAAAGGGCTGGGCAAAGGCCTCCAGCACGTGGCGGGCCACCTGGTCGCCCGTGGCGAGCCCGGCGGCACCGTCCACCACCAGCACGAACTCGTCGCCGCCAAGGCGGGCCACGCTGTCGCTGCGGCGCACGCAGTCTTGCAGGCGCGCGGCTACAAGCTGCAGCAGCGTGTCGCCCGCGGAGTGCCCCAGGGCGTCGTTCACGTCCTTGAAGCGGTCCAGGTCCATAAGCAGCACCGCAAGCTCGTGGCCCTCGCGCCGGGCGGCCTCCACAGCGCGCTCCAGGCGGTCGTGCAGCAGTTGCCGGTTGGGCAGGCCGGTCAGGTCGTCGTGAAAGGCCTTGTGCCGCAGTTGCTCCTCGGCCTGTTTGCGTTCGGTGATGTCCTCTATCGAGGCCACGCTGACCTCGGTGCCCGGAATCATGCCCACGGTCAGCAGTACTGTACGCTCCTCGCCCCGGCGCGTTAAAAAACGGGACTCGTAATTGCGCGGGGCCAGCCCCGGCGACTGGCGGCGCAGCACATGGTGCTGCAGCATCCACTCCACGTCCTCGGCCACGAAGAACTCCGTCCAGCGCAGGCGGTTTTCCACCTCCTGCCGGGCGAAGCCGGAGAGCTTCTCGAATTCCTGGTTGGCCAGGCTGATGGTGGTGTCCTTCTCGATGAGGAGGGTGGCGGTGCCGGTGTTCATGAACACGGCGCGGTAGATCTCCTCCGAGTGCTTGAGCGCCTCCTGGGCCTTGTGCAGGGCCTCCACCTCTATGAAGGTTTCCAGCAACAGGGGCTGGCCGCTGCGCTCAATGCGCGCCTCTGTGCGCAAAAGGGGCAGGGGGGGCTGGCCGGGGCGCTGCAGCATGCACAAGCGCCGGTCCTGCTCCTGGGGCGGCTCGGCCCCGGCGGTTTTAGGTGCGCTTCTTTGGCAGAGCAGCCCGCTCAAGGGCGTGCCGATGAGCTCCGCGCGGCTCACCCCCGCGCTGGCGGCGGCAAAGGCGTTGGCCTCGCGGATCAGGTTGGTGTCCGGGTCCACCAGCAGCACGCCTGCCTGGATGGAGTCCAAAATCTGCTGCAGGTAGCTTTCCTGCTCCTGGGTCATGGCGCATTGGATGGACAAGTTCCGGCGCGAGCGTTCCAGCTCCGCCAGGGTGCCGTTGATGCGCAAGGCCAGGGCCGAAAGTTCATCCTGGCCGGGCATGTTCACCCGGCCCAGGGCCAGCGCGCCCTGGCAGCCGTTGTCGTTGTCGGCCGGGGCGGCGGCGTCCGCGCCGATGGCCTCCACCTGGTCGTTCAGCAGGGCCAGCCTGCGCAGCACCCGGCGCTCCAGAAACGCCAAGAGCACGGCGAAGCTCGCCAGGGTGCCCAGGATCATCCAGCCCAGGGCCACGTTCATGGAGTGGTCTCCGCGGCTGGTGATCTCGCGCGTGTCGCGCAGGACCAGGCGCAGGGCGGGCTTGCCCCACAGGTCTGGCAGAATGAGCACTGCGCAGTACAGGTCGTCCGAGACGGGTCCGGTGCGCATGCCGCCCGTAAGCCCGGCGGCAAGGGGCGCAATGTCGGCGCTGGGCGGGGTATCGGCCCGTTCCAGCGAAAGGGGCAGGCGCACGCGCTCTGCAATGGCGGCGTTTGCCTGGCCGTTGATGGCCCGCAGCATGACCAGCGTGCCGGCGGATTCTCCGAAGCCGTCGCTGCCGGTGATGGGGCTGCTGGCCACAAGCATGAGCCCCTGGGGCAGCAGGATGTAGCCTTTGGTGCGATCCTCCACGTTCTTGGCCGCCACCAGGGGCGAACCCGGCAGAAGTTCCGTCAGGAAACCTGTGGGCACCGGAGCCTGGCGTCCCAGCACGGGGTCGAAGCCCTGCGCCCAAACCACGCGCGCGTTCCGGTCCAGAAAGGCTATGGCCGTAAGCCGCAGGCTGGCCAGGGTCTGGTCGTTCAGGTTGCTTTGCCGAAAGTGCGGCGCACGGCCCAGAACAAAGTCCTTGGCGTCGTCCCACACGGCCCAGTCCACAAGAATGTCGTCCAGCGCGGCCAGTTCCTGCGCCATGGCGTTGCGGGCGCGCTCCAGGTTGCGCTGGGCGTGGTCTTGCTCCAGCTCGCTGAAGCTGTTGTTGATGATGAGAGCTGTGACCAGGGAAATGACGCACACCAGCGCCAGTGTTCCCAGGCAGATGAGGAGGGTGGTGGCCTTGCGGAGCGTCATGCGTTCTCGACGGGTTGGGGGTGTATGCCGCGCGGGTGCGAGAATGTAGCTCAACCCCGATCAAATTGATAGAGCATTGGCGAACGTAATGCCTGGAGATGCTACCAAGCCAAGGCGAAGCATGCTTGGCGGGCGCTGACCAACGGACGCAAGCCTTTTTGCGGTTTTAGCGCAGGCGCGGGTCGGGCGTGCGCAGGCGGTGCGGCTCCACCGGGGCCCGCACCGGGTAGATGGGATTGGCCCTGGTCCACCAGCCGGGCACGGCAGCCTCCGTGAACTCCACGCGCGTTACGAACTTAATGCTCTTGTACGCCATGTCGAAGGGGCTGATGACCCGAGCAGGCGCGCCGCGCGCATCCGTCAGGGGCGCTCCGTCCAGCTCAAGGGCCAGTAGCGCGCCGAGTTCCGGGTTCAGCAAGTCCGCCAGGGGCAAGCTTTCCACATAATGCGTCAGGCCGCCAACCGGGTCGGTCTGCCCCAAGGAATGAAACACGGCGTAGCGGGCCTGCTTTGCCAAACGCACGCGGTCGAACAGCTCCGCAAAGGAAACGCCGCCCCAGGGCGCGTCCGTCACGCTCCAGCCTTCCACGCAATGGAAATCCGCCCGGCGGCGGACCTGCGGCAAGGCGCGCAACTGCGCGTACCCCAGCCGCACCGGCGTTTCCACCAGGCCGTCCAGAAGCAGCTCATAGCGTTCGCGCCGCCCGCTGCTCCACACCACCTCGCCATGCGCGGGGTCGAAGCGGAAGGTTGACCGCTCCACCGTGCGCGTGGGGAACCTCTCGGCAAAGGCCTGCCGCGCCCGTGCGGGCAAAAAGCCCCACAGCGCCGCTCCGGCTGTCGCCGCCGCCGCCGCCATGAACTTCAGCAGCCGCCTGCGGCCTTGGTCCGCATCCTGGGTGCGCATAAGGCCTCCTTTGCTCTCTACTGATAGTACTTGACGGGGCGCTTGTGAAGGGGCTGCTTGCAAACAACAGGCGGCGCGGATACCTTGGCGCCAAAGCCAAACGCGGAGGCCACCTGCATGCGCATCTCGTCTTACCCCCTGGGGCCCCTGGAAACCAATTGCCACGTCCTCGACCATCAGGGCCGCGCCCTGGCCGTGGACCCCGGCGGCGACCCGGCGGAGGTGCTCGACTTTCTCAAAGCCGAAAAGCTCACCCTGGAACATATTCTCATTACGCACCTGCATTTCGACCACATCTACGGCTGCGCGCGTCTGGCCGAAGCCACCGGCGCTCCCATCCTGGCCCCAGTGGCCGACGCCTATCTTTTGGACACGGAGCTTGGGCGCGGCGGCGTGTATGGCTTCCCCGTCGTGGAGCCCTTCGCCAGCAGTCCCGTCCCCCTGGGCCAAACCAGCTTCCTTGGCCTGGAGTGCCGCTGCCTGCCCACGCCCGGCCACACGCCCGGCAGCATTACCTTCTACTTTCCCCAGGCGGGCGCGGCCTTCGTGGGCGATCTCATCTTCTACCGCTCCGTGGGCCGCACGGACTTTCCCGGCGGCAGCAGCGCCCAGCTCAAAACGTCCGTGCTGGAGCAAATCTTCACCCTGCCGCCGGAGACGACGCTTTACTCCGGCCATGGCATGGAAACCAACGTGGCCGACGAGCGCACGCATAACCCGTTCTTCTTGCATGATATGTTCTAGCGGGCCCTTATAGGGGGCAGCGCCGCTTTGACCAGGCGCGGCAGGGGCGCTGGCGAGCGTAAAACCTCCCGCATGGTGCACGAAGGAGAGTGTGGAGGCACGCCAGCGCCGCGCCGGGCACCGCAGCCGCACGGTCGGAGAGAAGCAGGGGCCGCTGGTGTGGCGAAACCGGGCCGTTGCGGTTGCAGAGGGCGACGGCTAGGTGTGAAGTTATAGGAGATTGTTCACTCGGTCCAAATCGGTCAG
>DIVX01000063.1 GCA_002422505.1 Desulfovibrio sp. UBA6121 | reverse complement strand
TCGAGGAAGCGGCGGTTGATCTCGAAGATGATCTGCATGTGCCGGGGCAGCACGCGGGTCATGAGATCCACAGGCCAGTGCTCCAGGGCCTCGGGCATGACGGTGTGGTTGGTGTAGGCGAAGGTGCCCACGCAGATTTCCCAGGCCTTGTCCCAGGGCAGCAGGTGCTCGTCCAGCAGAATGCGCATGAGTTCCGGGATGGCGATGGCCGGGTGGGTGTCGTTCAGCTGCACGGCCACCAGCTTGGGCAGGTCCTCAAAGCCCTGATGGTGCTTCAGGTGGCGGCGGGTAATGTCCTGGAAGGTGGCGGCCACAAAAAAATACTGCTGCTTCAGGCGCAGTTCCTGGCCTTCCACGAAGCTGTCTGTGGGGTAGAGCACCTTGGAGATGTTCTCGCTCTTGGCCTTGTCCTCTATGGCGCGCAGGTACGCGCCGGAGTTAAAGAACTCCAGGTCGAAATCGCGGCTGGACTTTGCGCTCCACAGGCGCATGTTGATGACGTTGCCGTTCTCGTAGCCGGGCACCATCATGTCGTAGGCCATGGCCATGACCTTTTCGCCGCCTTCCCACACGGCGCGCAGGCGGTTCTGGTCGTCGTGGTAGGCGCGCACCTCCCCGCCGAACTGCACCGGGTACAGGTAGCCCGCGCGGTCGTATTCCCAGGGGTTGCCGAAGCGCAGCCAGTTGTCCGGGCGCTCCACCTGCCAGCCGTCCTGAATGCTCTGGTGGAAAATGCCGTACTCGTAGCGGATGCCGTAGCCGTAAGCCGGAATGCCAAGGGTCGCCAGGGAGTCGAGGTAGCAGGAGGCCAGGCGTCCCAGGCCGCCGTTGCCAAGGCCCGCGTCCCATTCCACTTCGCTTATTTCTTCATAGTCCTGGCCCATTTCGGCCAGGGCCTCGCGCACCTGTTCCTCCATGCCGAGGCAGAGGACGTTATTTTTGAGCGAGCGCCCCACCAGAAACTCCAGGGAAAGGTAATACACCCGCTTCACGCTTTCATCGTAATAGGAGCGCTGGGTGCGAATCCAGTGCTCGGCCATGCGTTCGCGCATGGTGTAGGCCAGGGCCTTGTAATAGTCGTGTATGCCTGCGCGGGTAATGTCCTTGCCAAGAAAGGCGAACATGTGCCGGCGGATGTCTTCCTTCAGCTTCTCCATGAGCGAGCATTGCGATTCCGCTCCGTCCTGGCCGCCGCTGTGGCTGGCGAGCATAGAGGAAGAGGTTGGAGCGGTTGCCGGGGCTTTCTGCTTGCTTTTTGCGGAGAACATCTTGGCGGACATGCTGACCTCGATTTCTGTTTATGCTATATTGAGCTGAATGATACCTTCCATCTGCACGCAAAACCGAAGAAAGGCAAGGCTGGCACGGTTGTGGCGCCCACAGCTCCATGCCCCCTTGACGTGCGAAAAGGAATGCGTACCCTCAGCATACCCCATGAGGGTATATACGTCTCTGCACAGGAGGACATACGATGAGCGCGAAAACCCCTTCCCCACCCTGGAACCCCTACGTGGCCGGAGCCCTGGCCGGGCTCTTGCTGGTGCTTTCCGTGTATGTGTCGGGCAAGTACTTCGGCGCATCCACCACCTATGTACGCGCGGCGGCCTATGTGGAAAGCGCCGTGGACGCGGAGCGCGTTTCGGCCATGGCCTATTTTATCAAGGAAGCGCCAAAGATCGACTGGCAGTTCCTGTTCGTGGTGGGCATCGGCCTGGGCTCGCTGGCGTCCAGCCTGTTGAGCAACACCTTCCGCATCCAGGCCGTGCCGGAGCGTTTTGCCCGGCGCTTTGGCCAAGCCCCGGCCAAGCGTTTCGCCCTGGCCTTTGTTGGCGGCGCGGTGGCCATGTTCGGCGCGCGCCTGGCCGATGGCTGCCCCAGCGGGCACGGGCTTTCCGGCTCGTTGCAGTTGGCGGCCAGCGGCTTTGTGGCCCTGGCGGGCTTCTTCATCGGCGGGCTTGTGCTGGCGCGGCTGGTGTATGGCCGCCAGGAAGGGAGGTAAGCCATGGAACTCATGTTCGGACTGCTTACAGGCATCGGCTTTGGCGTGCTGCTGCAACGGGCGGAGGTCATCCGCTTCGACCGCCAGATAGGCGCGCTGCTGCTTAAGGACATGACCATCGTCAAATTCATGCTCTCCACCATCCTGGTGGGCATGGTGGGCGTGTATCTCCTGGCCGACCTGGGCTTGGCCAAGCTTTCCATCAAGCCGCTGATTCTTGGCGGCACCGTGCTGGGCGGGCTGATCTTCGGCCTGGGCTGGGCGCTTTTGGGCTATTGCCCGGGCACGGCAGGCGCGGCCCTGGGCGAGGGGCGCGTGGACGCCCTGGCGGGCATGGCCGGAATGCTGCTGGGCGCGGCGGTGTATGCAGAGGCCTACCCCGCGCTCAAGGCCGGGGTGCTCACCTGGGGCGACTACGGCAAGGTGACGCTGCCGGAGCTTTTGGGCCTGGGGCACTGGCCGGTCATTGCGGTGTTCGTAGTGGGCGGGGTGCTTTTGCTGCGCTTTTTGGAGCGCAAGGGGCTGTAAGCCAAAACCGGACGGGTGTGGGCGGGCCAGGCTGGCTCAGCCCATGCCCTTTTCACGGTACAGGTCCAGGTTCCACTTGAACACGAACTTGCCCAGGCCGGACACTTCGTCGAAGCGCAGGGGCCGCCACACCAGGCCAAGCTCCTCGTCCATGGTCCCCTCGGCGATGAACTCGAAACCCAGGGCGGTTTCGCTGGTCTGCGGATCGCGAAAGACATTGCGCAGCGCGGCGCTGACCCAGAAGGTGGCGGCGGCCGCGCCGGGCTCGGCCACGGCCTGGAAGCGCATGGAAAAGCGCGATCCCTTCACCGGATCGGGCATGGCCGTGTGCATGAGGGCGGAATTCACCAGCAGCCGCAGCCCGTTGGCGGAAAAGTTATCCACCTTGAACTCGCGCGCGGCCATCTGCTCGGGCCCCAAAAGCACCGGGAGCGCCTCAAGATTGTGCACACCGGAAAAGTCCGGCCAAACCGTGAGTTCCGGCACCTTGCGGGCGTCCACCTTCACACGCACGCTGCGGCGCAGCTGGGCGCTGCGCAAATTTTGCGGAAAAGAGAGGCTGAACTGCACCATGCCGCTAGGGCGCAGGGTCACGCTCTGCACGCGGGTGTCAAAGGTCAGGTACTGCTCGCGCCCGCGCACCTCGCGGTCCTGCACGCGGAAATAACAGGAAAGCAGCACACCGTCGAAGGCCAGCGTTGCGCCCTTGAGGTTCGACACCTCCACCACCATCCCGCTCAGGTCGAACTCCAGCAGGGTGCCCGTCAAGTCCTTGATGCTGGTGATGCCCTCGTCGAACTCCAGCTTGATCTTGGCCCGCTGGTCGCGGATGTCCTCCAGAAGATCGAGCAGAATCTTCTGTTTGCGCTGGGCGGTGTCGTCTTCCTTGGACCAGAGAGCGCACACGGCTTAAGACCTCGGCTGGTACGGGTTCAAAGACATTCCGCCGGAGCCGCGGCCCCGGTCGTGAATTTATTGCAAACCCCGGGCCAGGGGGAGACGGTGCTAATGGACGGTCTTGGTGGACGGTTCGTTGGGGGTGCCGCCGCCCGCCATCAGCTTCTTGCGGTACTCCTTCACCTGCTCCATGGAATTCCAGCCAGCGTACATTTCGCGCCACTCGGAAAAGGGCATGCGCCGTTCGTCCAGGTACTGCTCGTGGCCCTTCAGCCACACGCCGAAAACGTACATCTCGACCTTGAAGGCCTTGCTGTCCAGCGCGCGGGCGATGACATCCGCGCCGTACTTGCTGCCGTCGTAGCGGGCGCCCACAAAGGAGCACACCGTGGCCTGGCATTTCTGGTAGTCTATCTCGCCGCTGTTGAACATGTCGGCCAGGGGGCCAAGGTGCTGTTCGGCCTCGTAGATTTCCTTCAGGGCGTCCTGAGAGATTTCTATGAACAATTTGGCGTCTTTCTCCACCACAAAATAATGCCTAAGCCACTGCTCAAACATGAACACCTCGGCGATGTCGGCCACCGCGTTGGTGAAAGAATTCGTTGCCATGCTGCGCTCCTGGGATCGTTGAGTATCGCGGGCCTGCCCGCCAGAAGGATAATGGGGTCTCCCGGCGCTTCCGTCAAGGGCAATGCCGGGCGCTTTACATGCAGGCGGATGTGCGCTAGAAGCGCGCAGTCACGTAGCCAATCCGCGTATTTTTTTTTCAGGAGGACATATGGGCAAGCACAAGAAAATCGAGCGCACGAAAGAAATCGGCCGCCGCCGCAAGCGTCGCGAGGAGCGCCTCAAAGAGCGCATCCGCGAGGCCAAGGCTGCCGCCAAAGGCAAATAGGCGCACTGTCAGGCGGGCGGCCCCTTCATAATAGAGGGGCCGCCCCGTCAGTTCCGGGCCGCTTCAAGGCCCTTTTTTCGGTTTGGAGGACTTTCCATGCCCATCTACGAGTACAACTGCCAGGAATGTAAGCAGATTTTCGAGGAGTGGCAGAAGGACTACGAGGAGCGGGACATCCCCTGCCCCGTGTGCGGCGGCAACGCCAGCAGGATCATCTCCAGCACCTCCTTTGTATTGAAGGGAGGCGGCTGGTACGCCAGCGGCTACAACAGCGCAGGCGCAAGCGCCCCGGCTGACGCACCGGCCACGGCGGCCGCCCCCGCCCCGGCGGCCACGGCCACCGAGCCAGCGGCCCAAGCGCCTGCGGCAACAGCGCCCGCGGCCACGGCCACGGCGGCAAGCAGCTAGACAAGGTACTACAAGGCAGCCTGCGGCTGCCTTTTTCATGCGCTTCCCCCGGCGCAAGGCGATGCGCGCCATAGCCCGCAAGCTCCGCGCCGCCCATACCCGCAAAGCACCCGACGGAACACCACCATGATCGAACGCTATTCCCGCCCGGAAATGTCCGCCCTGTGGAGCATGGAAGCACGCTTCGGCGCTTGGCTTGAAGTGGAGCTGGCCGTGTGCGAGGCCTGGACCAGGCTCGGCGTCATCCCCGCCGCAGATATGGCCGCCATCCGCGCCAAAGCCGCCTTCGACGTGGACCGCATCCTCGAAATCGAGGAAAAGACGCGCCACGACGTCATCGCCTTTCTGACCGCCGTGGAGGAGAAAGTGGGCGAAAGCGCCCGTTTCATCCACCTGGGCTGCACCAGCTCCGACATCGTGGACACCGCCAACGCCGTGCTGCTTGTGCGCGCGGGCAAAATCATCCTGGCCGACATAGACAAGGTGCTGGCGGTATTGAAGGACATGGCCCTGGCCCACAAGGACCAGCTGTGCATGGGCCGCACCCACGGCATCCACGCCGAGCCCACCAGCTTCGGCCTCAAAATGGCCGGGTTCTACGCCGAGTTCACCCGCCACAAGCAGCGCTTCGCCGACGCGGTGGAAAACATCCGCGTGGGCAAGATTTCCGGCGCGGTGGGCACCTACGCCCACCTTTCCCCGGAGCTGGAGGCCCACGCCTGCGAACTGCTGGGCCTCGCGGTCGATCCGGTCAGCACGCAGATCATCCAGC
>DIVX01000093.1:5252-38745 GCA_002422505.1 Desulfovibrio sp. UBA6121 | reverse complement strand
CGCCCGCAGGCGCTCGCTGATGTCGTTAAAGGTGGCCACAAAGCCGTTGCTGGTGGCAATGCCGGAGACGACGAACTCGCGTTCCTCGCCGCTTTTGCAGGTAATCCGGTAGGTGCGCGCGGTGATCTCCTCGCCGCGTTTGTCCGCCGTCAGCACATCCTGCCACCAGCTCTTGCGCACCTGCTCGCGGTACTGCGGGTCGGGGTAGGCCCGCAGCCACCAATCCTCCCAGGTGGGCACATCGTCCACCGTGTAGCCGAAACTCGCCGTAAAGCGCTGGTTGACGTTCTGAATCCGTCCGGTATCGGCCACGGAGCACAAGGGAGTGGGCACGCGGTCGAACAACTCGCGGAAGCGGCTTTCGCTGGCCGAAAGCGCCGCCTCTGAAAGGCTGCGCTGGGTGATGTCCTGAAAGATGACGCCGAAGCACTGGCCCTGGAGCGGAAAGGCCGAAACATGAAAATGCTTGCCCAATTCTTCAAGATACGAGTCGAAGTTAACGGATTGCCTGCTTTCCAGCATGCCGACAAAGGTTTCCAGGTCTGGCGGGGCCTGGAGCCCGAAAATTTCCGTGACCCTGCGGCCCTGCACCTGGGCTCTTGTGATGCCAAGAATCTTTTCGTAGGCGGGGTTCACATCCAGCACCAAGTAGTCCACCGGTGCGCCGGATTCGTTGCGCAACAGCTCAAGCACGCAGAGTCCTTCAGTCATGGAGCCGAACAGGGCGGCGAAGTGCACGTCGCGCTTGGCCAGCACGCGGCTTACGCGCAGCAGGCGCTCGCTCATGACGCTGACCAGCAGGCCGGACAGGAGCAGACAGCCCCACTGGATGAGGTCGTACGTATGTTCTATGGCGAGGCTGCCCTGGGGGGGAATGGCCGCGTGGTTCACAGCCATGGCGCTCAGCCCCGTGGCCACCAGGCCGGGCCACAGGCCGCCGCTGAGCGAGCACAGGATGATGGGCACCACGAAAAGGATGAACATGGGCTGCGCGCCCAGGTCTGGGGCAAGAACCGTGCGCACGGCTTCCGTGGCCAGGGGCGCGGCCACGGCCAGAGCGTATATGGCCCAACGCGGAATTCGGTTGCGGAGAAGCCCCGTCATGCGCCTCCAATTCTTGGCGTGGCCTAAGCCACCAGAACAGCGCCAAGGAGGGGAACCATGCAGCGCCGCAAATCTTTCAAGCCTTTCTTATACGGCAAGGATAAATACATAGCAAGGCCATGCCCGCCGCGTGCCGACTCCGCACCGAGCAAAACGAAGGCTCAGGCCGAGCGACGCTCCAGCTCTGAAATGTACTGATCGATGTCCTCGCTGGCGAGATCGGGCCGGGGCGGCTGGCCAGCCGCTGGCACTGCGGCCTGGGTGCCATCCCAGGTCAGGCCCGCCTGGGCTTCGTAGTCGAAGATTCTGGAGGAGTACTCCTGCGGGGCCTGGGCCAAATGCCCGGACGCCAATCCCTGGGGCTTGCGGAAGTCCGTACGCTTGGCGAGATAGTCCTCGCGGTAGGCGGCGAAGGTGAACATGCCCTTGCCTTTGCAGGTCTCTATGGTGCTGTCCAGCTGGGAGAGCTTGTTCTCGCGGATGAGCGTGGCCATGGCGCGGGTGTTGCGCAGAACCGAAAGCAGCGGCACGGAGTGCCGGAGCTTGGGCATGTACAAAAGCTGCTGGTTCACAATGCCCGCCAGGCACTGGGAAAGCTGCAGGCGGATGTGCTCGCCGGAGATGCTGTGGTTCTGGCTGCAAATGCGGTGCACGGCCTCTTCATGGGAGCCGGCGTGCATGGTGGCGATGACCAGATGCCCGGACTCCGCCGCGTCGATGGCCAACTGGATGGTTTCCGGGCTGCGCATTTCCCCCACCACGATGACATCCGGCGCCTGGCGCAGCACGTCGAGCAGGCCCTGCTGGTAGGAGTGGAAGTGCTTGCCCAGTTCGCGCTGCTCGATAAAGGCCTTGCGGGAGTTGAAAAGATACTCGATGGGGTCTTCCAGCGTCACCACATGGCAGGCCCTGGAGCTGTTCAGCTCGTTGATGAGGGCGGCGATGGTGGTGGTTTTGCCGCTGCCCGTGCTGCCGCAAATAAGCAGCAACCCGGAGCTCATGGAGCAGAAGTCCTTCAGCGAAGGGTGCAGGTTCAGGCTCTCAAGATCTGGAATAACGCTGGGCAAGAAGCGTATTGCCATGCTGACGCCCCGGTGGGAGCTGAAGACATTGATGCGCAACCGCTTGCCGCAAACCGAGAGCGCCAGGTCCACGGCCCACTGCTCGCGCAGCTGCCGCTTCTGCCTGGGGGTCAAAATGCTCTCCATCAACTGGTCCACGTACTGGGGGGAAAGCACGTGCTGCTTCTGGAAGAACACCTCGCCGTCGCGGCGGCACACCAGGGGGTGGTCGCCGGTAATGTGCAGGTCGGAAAAGCCTTTTTCAAAGCAGGCGTCGATTATCTTCGTGAACGTTTCCATGAATCCGGTCCTGTGAAAAATTCCATGGCCACAAGGTTGCGTCACCATTCCGCCGGGAAGGCGCTCCCAGAGGGGGAGCTTGCAAAATACGTACAAGGCGAACAACGTACTGCGATGAAACAGGGGCCGCACAAATTTTATTCACAGCGGTGCGCGCTCGTTCGCTTTTTTAAAACGCCGCGTAGGGTCGCTAAAATCGGCATGGATGTCTGGCTTGAGCGCAGGCCGCCTGCGCCAAGAACCAGAGGTTCCGCATGCCCATCGACAACTGGCTTGGCGCCCTGCCCCAGCCCGACCACAGCGCCACCGACAGCGACCTGCTCTGCCTGGCCGAATGCGGCTCCCCCTTCCTCACCGACGCCTGCGTTTCCAACCAGATAGAACGCCTAAGCGGGCACCTGGACGCGCGGCACAAGGAGGTGCGCCGCCAGGTCATCGCCTATTCCCTGTACACCCGCCAGGTGGACGCCATGCTGCAAAGCGGTCCCCGCGCCTTTTGCGGCGGCCGCTGCCCCACCCCGCCAGCAGGCTGCTGCAACTACAATCACTACGTCGTTATGAACATAACCGACGTGATGAACTCCCAGAACTCACCCACGGCACTGCACATGGCGCACACGATAGGCCTGTTGCAGCAGCAGCAAAGCGGCCACAACGGCGCGGGACGCACCATGAGCCTGAGGTATTGCAGCCTGCTTGCCGAGGACGGCTGCACTCTGCGTCTTGTCAAGTCGCCGCGCTGCGCCCACTACATGTACGATGCGTTGAAGCAGTCCATACTGGAAGAAAGCGCGGGCGCGGCAAAGCTCTTCCTGGCGGCCATAAAGCGCGTGGAAAGCAGCACCATCTCCTCGCCGGACAGCTTCGCCAGTCAGACGGTCATCGACGAAGGCGCGTTACTGTTTCTGCCGCACCAGGGCCAAGCCTGAAAAAAACGGCCCCGGCCGAAGTGGCGGGGCCGCAGCGGGCACAACAAAGCAAAGCGGCGCTGCCTAGCGGATGATCAGCACCGGGCACGGGGCCAGAGCGAGCACGCGCTGGGCCTCGCTCCCCATGAATAATCCCTCCAGGTTGGACAGCCCGCGCGAGCCCATGACAATGAGTTCGTAGCTTCCTGTCTGCGCCTCCTGGACAATGACGTCTCCGGCCCGCCCCTCTTTGATGATGAGCGCGGGCTCGACGCCGATTTCACGCAACGCCTTGGCGTAAGGGGCCAGCAGTTTCTCCGCCTCGCGCACCATGTCCGCCAGCAATTCCTTTCTGGGCTCCCCGCCAATAAGCAAGGGAATGTGCGCAAAACAGTGCAACAAGGCTACGTGTGCCTTGTTTGCCTGGGCCAAGCCCAAGACGTAGCGCAAGGCCTTGCGCGAATATTCGGAGTCGTCCACCGGAACGAGTATTTTCTTGAATGTCGCGATCATGATTGCGCTCCTCCCCTCGCCTGCATGGCGATGCTCAAACATGCCCCAGTGCGAAAAGGGAGTCAACAAAACCGGGCCAGAACGAATGAGCTCAGGAAGCGGGAGCCAGGGCGCGGGCCAGGGCGGCGGCAAGCTCCTCATGCTGCACCGGCTTGGACACGTGGTCGTCCATGCCTGCGGCCAGGAAGCGCTCGCGATCGCCCGCCATGGCGTAGGCGGTAAGGGCGATGATGGGCACGCGCGGCCTGCCCCGGCGCTGGGCGTCCTCGCGGATGAGCCGGGTGGCCTCCAGGCCGTTCATGCGCGGCATCTGAATGTCCATGAGCAGGCAATCAAAGTCCTCCCCGATGGCGGCCTCCACGGCCTTGCCGCCGTCGGGCACGGTCAGCACGCTGTGGCCTGCGTTCGTCAGCATGACCTTGAGCGCCAACTGGCCAATGAGCTCGTCCTCCGCCAGGAGGATACGCAAGGGGCGCAGCTGCGCACGCTCTGCCGGGCGGTCCTCGCCCGGGCCGGAGGGACAGACCTCCTCGGGCAGCTCTCCCGCCGGATTGTCCGGCAGGCGCAGGGGCAGCGCCAGGTGCATGGACGTGCCGCGCCCCACCTCGCTTTCAACCGCCAGCGCGCCATGCATCATGCCCACAATGCGCTTGATGATGGTGAGCCCCAGGCCAGCGCCTTCGTACTGGCGGGTGTAGGTCTGCTCCACCTGGGAAAAGCGCTCAAAGATCTGCCCCAGCTTGTCCTCCGGAATGCCGATGCCCGTATCCGAGACGCTGACGTAGAGCCAGACCTTGTCGGAAGGGGGGCCCAGGCTGTTCGTCCACACGCTGAGGGAGACCCCGCCCTGGCGGGTGAACTTCACGGCGTTGCCCACGAGATTGAACAGAATCTGCCGGATGCGCGCTTCGTCGCCCAGCAGGCATGCCGGGGCGCCGGGGTCGATCTCCAGGGTGTAGGAGATGCCCCTTTCCTTGCAGTCCAGCTCAAAGACCTGGCTGACCGAGCGGAGCAGCCCGGCCAGCGGGAAGGGCCGCTGCTCCAGGCTCACGGCCCCGGCCTCGATGCGTGAGAAGTCCAGAATGTCGTTCAAAAGCGAGAGCAGCCGCGTGGAGGCCTCGTGGGCCTTGGTGACGTATTCGCCCATGTCGCCGCCGAGCTTGGCCGCCAGCAACAATTGCAGCATGCCCAGCATGCCGTTCAGCGGGGTGCGTATCTCGNNATCTCGTGGCTCATGTTGGCCAAGAATTCGCTCTTGGCCTTGGTGGCGGCCTCTGCGGCCTCCTTGGACTTGACGAGCTGAGCCTCCGCCTCCTGCCGCTCCAGCTCTGCGGCGGCGCGCACGCCCACAATACGCAGCAGCGCGTCGATGGACTGGACCTGCTCCACAGGCTTGCGCCCAATGACGGCGATAAGCCCGATGGGCGCGCCCTTGTGCCCCCACAGAATGGTTCCGGCGTAGCTTTCGGCCTGCAAATCCTGGAGGGCCTGATCATTGGGAAAGCGCGCGCGCACGCCGCTGGGATGGAAGCATACCTTGTTCGCCACCAGTTCGCCGCAGGGCGTGCCCGCCAAGGGGTAGCGCTGGTCGTCCACAAAAACGCCATCGGAATAAATGGCCACGGTCTGCGCGTGCAGGCCGTCGGCCTCCAGGCGGTCGATGCAGACGAAATCCATGCTTAAGGTTTGGGCCAGGTAGCGCGCCAGGGAGCGGAAGAACCCCTGCGAATCCGGCTCCATGCCGCAATGCACCAAGAAGTTCAGGGTATCCTCGGCCCGCTTGCGCTCCCGAATGTCCAGGCCGACCCCGGTGAAATACGTTTTGCCCGCTATCTCCAGACGCACGGCGGTGAAATAGAATAAAATCTTTTCGCCGCTCTTGGTTTCAAGCTCGGCCTCGTCCGCGCCGTAGCCGTCGCGCTGCACGCGCTGCATGGCGCGCTCCACCCGGGCCTGGGAGGCCGGGCTGTTCCTATACCAGTCGTACAGGTGCATGCCCGCCAGTTCCTGCGCCGTATAGCCGGTGATCTCCTCGTGCTTCTTGTTCCAGCGCAGCAGCCGCCCCTCGGCGTCATACAGGTAGAGCAGGCCCGGCACGCTGTCGAGCACGGCGTTGCTGAACAGGCGTTCGTTGGCCATCGCCTCTTCTGCTTTCTGGCGCTCGGTTACGTCCTCAAAAATCCCCATCACGCCAACCACAGCCCCGCCTTCGTCGGTCATGGGCAATTTGCTCGTCTCCAGCCAGCGGCGGCTGCCGTCGTAGCGTTGCAGGCTTTCCACGTAGTGGCTTTTGCCCTTGTTCCCGGCAATCACCAGCCTGTCGTCGGCCCGGTAGGCCGCGCTCTCTTCCGGCGTCCAGGGCAGGTCACAGTCGGTCTTGCCGACAATTTCCTCCGGGTCGGACAACCCCGCCAAGGTGGCGAAGGCCTTGTTGCAGCCCAAGTAGACGCTTTTGCGGTCTTTCCAGAAAATGGCCTGGGGCACGGTGTGCAGAATATTCTCCAGCAGGCGGCGGCTGGCGCGCAAGGCGGCGGCTTTTTCCTCCCGCTGGCGGAGGATGCGGGCCTGCCCAAGGGTGGTGAAGGCCCGGTGGGAAAGCTCGTTGGCCAAAACATACAGCGCCTCGGCCACGTCCTTGAAGCGCTCGGTGCTCATAACCGGCACCTCGGCCAGGGCCTGCATGAAGCGCTCCCTGTCCGCGCCGATGGCGTCGGCGTAGGCGAGCATGGCCGCGTTGTCCTGCTTTTCGTTGCGCACCTGGCCGATGAGCCAGTTGGCGATGTGCCGCCCGCCCACGCTGATGCTCGCCCCGGCGTCCCAGAGGCCGCCGGAGAGGCAGATCTTGGTGGTTGGGCCGTCGGGGTTCAGGCAGCCCAGCACCGCGTCGGACTTCATGCAGTTTTTGAGGCCCTGGGGCGTGCCCCGGATGATTTCCATGCACAGGCGGCAGAAGTTGCTCGGCCGGGTGACGGGCTCTCCCGCGGGGCTGGTGATGATGGACGCGACGCCGGTGGCCTTGGCGAAGACATCCTGAATCCTCTGCAGTTCGCTCACGTCAAAGAGGTCGAGCAAGCCTGGGGCGACAGGAAAGTCATCCATAACGATCGGCATGCCACGAACTCCTGATATGAATATGCCTGTACGATATTCCAGCTGGAATTTTGTGTCAACGGCAAGGCGTGTTTGGGTGAATAAACCTCCAGAACTCACACGACGAAGGAAATGTACGAGTATCCAGAAATCTCAAGATGCTTCACATCCCTGGCGTATTTGGAAAAGAGCATAAGCCCGAGTTGATTCAGTTCGTCCGGCGTTGCCTGGAAAAACGATTCCGGCACGGCGAAATTGTTGATGTCGTCCATCATATGGCCGCACATCATTTCGGTGAAAGAGCCTTCCTCGGTCTTTGAGATGCGCAGCGACAGGGACCGCTCCGCATCTTGCCCGTCTTCCCCGGCCATGTGGCAGAACACTTCCTCGCAGCACAGGGAAAGCACGTTGAAGCTCTGGTCATCCAGGCCCAGGCGCTCGCGCCCGTTGGTCAGCAGGCGTTGCAGGGCGGGCAGTTCGGAAAGCCGCGCCCGGAAAGCCCCCTGCACGCCCTTCTTGGGCGCCAAATAGGCCACGGTGCTGAGCAAGAATGCGGTGAAACCGCCCACGGCCACGCTGTTTTGCAAGAGCGGCGTAAGCGAAGCGGGCATGACGCCGGGAAAGAAGGACTTGCCGCCCGCCACCAGCCCCACCACCAGGGAAAGCCCCAGAATCAGCCCGTGCTGGTTGCTCAGCTTGTTCATGGAGACCAGCCCCACCCCCGCATGGAACAACAACGCGGCGATGACCACCAGGAACCCGCCGATGACCGGGCCGGGCATGTCCAGAATGAAGCCGCTGACCTTGGGCATGAAGGCCAGCACCAGCAGCATGCAAGCCCCAATGGCGCCTATGCGCCGGGAGGCCACGCCGGTCATCTCGATCAACGGCAGGTTGTCGCAGTAGAGGGAGGGCACCGCCGTGCCCAGCAGCCCGGCCGCAACCTTGCTCAACCCGTCGCAGTAGAGCCCGCTTTGCACCTGGTCGTAGGAAACGCGGCGGAAGTCGCGCGTGGAAATCTGCTGCACGAGCATGATGTTGCCGGTGCTCTCGATCATGCTGGCCACCATGGCCATGCCAAAGGCCAGCAGCAGCGGCAGGTGCAGCATCCCAAGGTCCAGCTCCAGGCCGGGCCAACCGGCAACGGGCGGCAGGCCGAACCAGGCGGCGTTGGCGGAATGTTCGAAGTGCAGCTCCCCGGCGAAAAAGGCCGCGCCGTAGCCCAGGCCCATGGCGATGAGCGGGCTCCACAGGCGCAAGCCCGTGCAGCCGAAGAGCATAAGCAGCGTAAGCGCCAGCACCGTGACCGCGCCAACGCCCACGCGGGCCATGGTCACGGCGGAGGAGGCCTCGCCCCCGGCCCACAGCCCAAGGCCTATGGGCACCATGGAGGTGGCGATGAGCAGGACCACAACGCCGCCCACCGCCGGAGTGATGATGTGCCGGAAAAAGCGGATGAAGAAGGTGTACAGGAACACCACCGGCACGGTGAGCAGCGACATGGTGGCCAGAAGCGGCAGGCCGCCCATCTTTACGGCATCGACAGAGCACAGGAGAAAGGCGCTGTACGAGCCGGTGAAAAGCACGAAACCTGCGCCGATGCCGAAGCGCGTGCGGCTTTGCAGAAAGGTGAACAGGGCCGAGACGAGAATGGTGCCGAAGGTGATGAAGGCCAGGGTTTGGCCGGAAATGCCCGCAGTCTTGCCCAGCACGTTGGGGATGAAGATGATGGCGTCGAACACCAGCAGCACGTGCATGAAGGCCAGGGAGATCGCCATATGCAAGGGCGGGGACTGGTGCACGTCGTATTTGAGCGAATCGCGGATCATGCGCAACCACTTTCGGCGTTGCAACGCCGGTTTCAGCCGCTACGGCCTTTTTAGATATGCCCCAGAGCAGATGCCCTCAAAAGATGCAGACGCCAGGGCAAGCAACACCAGTGAAGCATGAAACGCACCTGACGCGTTACAAATCTGGAAGATTTTATCAAGTCTATTCGTTGCAAAGATGCGGCGCAGCCGACGCCAAAGACAGGCCGCCCTCTCGGACGGCCTGTGACAAGCAGCACTTCGCGCGGCAGCCTACGGCAGCACCGTAGCGATCCGCGAATTGATTTTGATGTTACTCGACTCCAACCCCGGCTTCTGGCCGTGCAGATCGAATTCCAGTTTCACCTGCGGACGGAAGATAAGGCAATGCGTTGAGCCGCCGAAGTGGAACATGCCAAGCTGCTCTCCCTTCTTGACGTGCTGCCCCGCCTTGACCGTAATCTCGCAGGTGGAGACCTCGGCCATGCCCACAGCCATGAAGCACATGAGCCCGATGGCCGGGTTGTCCGCCTCGATGAAAATCATGCCCCTGGCCGCCACGTCGGTGATGAAGCCCTGGGATTCGTTGGGCCCCGCCGGGTCAAAGCCCATGGCCAGCGCCTCCGCATAGTAGCTGCCGTCCTTGAGGATGGTCTTGACGATCGTGCCGCTCACCGGGCTGTGCCAGCGGTGATAACTGAGCGCGCTCAAAAACGCCTGGTAGATCGTTCCGCCCACGAACCTGTCCGCGAGTTCGTCGCCCGCAAGCATGTGCGTAAGGGAATACGGCTGGGACTTGATCCAGAACCTGTCCTGACGCTTCACCCCCTTGGCGATCCTGTACGGTGCGGACTCGCAGGCGTTGGCGATGACGGAATCGTCATTGGGCGAGGCGACGGGCCTTTGCCCCTCGCGGAAGCGCCGGGTGAAGAAATCGTCCCAGGAGGTGAAGCCATAATGGGGCTTGCCGGGATCACATTGAAATTCACTCGCAAAATTCGGCATGGCCTTCTTGGCATCCCGGCCAAACCAGCCCTTGTGCGGGTCATCGGTCAAGACATGGCAGGACTGCTTGGAAGTCAAGAACCTGCCCCACTCGTTCAGGACCTTCTTCAACTGCGCGTTTACCTTGTCGTTGGTGAAAGCGGCAAAACCGCTTCCGGTGCCCATGGGCCAGTCGAGAATGGCGTTGATGGGGAACCCGACGAGACCGGTGGTGTTATACTCGGGCGCCTTGGTCAGCACGGCGTTTATCAAGAGCAGCATGTGCTTGTAGTCACGCACCTGCGGCGTTCCGGCCGGAGTTTTGCTGAAGCGCCTGCGCTTGGGCAGCTCCTCGAACATCTGATGAAACAGCATGAAGACGACAGGGTCGTTCTCGATGAGGGCCTTGAATTCCACAAGAACAGGATGCAAGACGCCCGGATTGGCATCGACTTCGCGGATATGCGCCGCCATCCATTTGTTGAGGGTGGCCTGATCCGAAGGAAGCCATTGGCCGACGCGGTAGGGTACAGCCTGGCCCGAAGCGGCGGCCTGCCCCGCTGCCACATCTTTCCCGGCAGCCGCAAAGACAAGGCCGGGGAACAGTGAAGCACCAAATCCCAATGCTGCAAATTTGAGGAATTCTCTTCTGGACGTTGTTTCGTACGCCATCCCCTTCTCCTTATTCCCAACGTTGCCCGCCAAGTGTTGGCGCTGCTCACCCCGCCGCGCGCCAGGGAGCGCTCCAAACACTTCCCAAGCTCAATACGGATAGAGGTATATTGGGAACAAATCAAGTGGGGAAGACACAAAACAGCCAGGCAAACAATGGGCAAAGGCAAACGTCGCGCTACAACTGCTTCTGCGCCTGCTTTGGACGCAAAAAAGGGGTTACGGCAGTACCGTAACCCCTGGTATTTTGGCGGAGAGGGAGGGATTTGAACCCTCGATGGGCTTTTAAGGCCCATACCCGCTTAGCAGGCGAGCGCCTTCGGCCGACTCGGCCACCTCTCCAATCAAGCGCACCTTGTCGGCGCGGACGAACCCTTTACCCTTTCGCGGCGCAAAATGTCAAGTCGAAACGGCATCAACCTTTCTTGCGCGAGGCCGCAGTTTTGGCCCCGGCCGAACGCTTGCTGCCCGCTTTGGCCTTGCCGGAGCCCGTGGCCTTGCCGGATTTGCCCGGCTTGGCGAGCTTGGCAGGCTGGTCGATCTTGGCCGCCTCCATGTCGCGGCGCGACTTTCCCAGCCGGGGCGGACGGTTGGTCAGTGGCCGCTCGGCCTCTTTCTTCTCGTGGCTGGAGCGGAACACCGCCGCCAGGGGCGCCTTCTTTATCTTCAAAAGCTTGCGCAGCTGGTTTTCCAGATACTTGCCGTAGGCCGCCGTCACCAGTTCCGCGTCGTTGACGAAGAACACGAACATGGGCGGATCTTCGTCGGCCTGGGTGAGGTAGTAGAACTTGGCCCGGCGGCGTTTGATGACCGGCGGCTGGTGCTTGGTGATGGCCTCGGCCATGGCGCGGTTGAGGGCGCCGGTGCCGATGCGGATGACGCACTCGCGGCGGATCTCCTCGGCCAGGGGCAGAATTTTGTGCGTGCCCGCGCCGGTGAGTGCGGAAATATACAGCACCGGCACATGGGAGCAAATGCGCAGGGCCTCGCCATAGGCCTCGCGCAGTTCCTCCAGGCGGTCCTTGTGCACAAGGTCAAGCTTGTTCACCACCACCATGAAGGGCGTGCGCTGCTCCGCCAGGTAGGCGATGAGCCGTTTGTCCTGGTGGCTCAGCCCTTCCATGGCGTCCAGCACCAGGATGGTCACATCGGCGCGCTTGCTGGAGGACAAGGCGCGGTACACGGAGAGCTTTTCCAGGTGGTCGGTGATGACTGCGCGGCGGCGCACGCCTGCGGTATCCACAAAGGTGTAGCGGCGGCCGTCCTTTTCAAAGCCCACGTCCACGGAGTCGCGCGTGGTGCCGGCGATGTCGCTGACTATTTGCCGCTCCTGGCCGACCAGGGAATTGACCAGCGAGGACTTGCCCGCATTGGGGCGGCCCAGCATGCACAGCTTAAGGCCCAGCTCCGGCCCGCTGGGCGGCTCGGGCGTCACAAAGGGCTTGGCCAGCTCGGCTATGCGCTCGCGGAAGGAGTTGAGGCCGTAGCCATGCGCGGCGGAAACCGTGGCGATCTCGAAGCCCAGGGCGTGGAAGTCCGCCGTGGCCTTGGCCTCCTGCTCGGGCCCGTCCACCTTGTTCACCACCAAAAGTATCGGCTTGCCCGAAGCGCGTATCTTCTCGCTCACGGCCTGGTCAAGCATGGTCATGCCCTCGCGGCCATCCACCACAAAGAGCGCCACATCGGCCTCGTAGAGGGCGTCCGTGGCCTGGTCGAACACGCTTTTGTCCATGCCCCCGCCGTCCAGCTCGGTGGCGTCGGGCAGCATGCCGCCGGTATCGATGACGGCGAAACGGACATCTTCCTCGGTCACCTCGCCGTAGATGCGGTCGCGGGTAACGCCGGGCAGATCGTGGGTGATGGCTTTGTTCTGCCGCACCAAGCGGTTGAACAGGCTGCTTTTGCCCACATTGGGGCGGCCTAAAAGAGCGATGATGGGCAACATGGTCGGTTTCCAGATGCCCGCCCCCTTCAGGGTATCAAAGGAGGCGGGCTATTTATCTCGCTACAGGTTTACAAAAGGGCGTTTATGGCCTCGGCCACCTTGACGCCGGAAAGCAGCATGCCGCCGAAGATCGGCCCCATGCGGTAGGAGCCGTAGGCCGCGTTGGCGGCCATGCCCGCCACCCACACGCCGGGGTACACCTCGCGCGTGTGGCGCACGGTGTTGGCCTCGGCCACGTCGGCCCACATGGACTGCTCGCCCTCAATGCCGCCGGAAGGGGTGTTGAGGCGCACGTCGTTTTTGCGCACCAGGGTCTTGAGCATTTCCACGTCGTGTCCAGTGCACTCTATGGCATGTTTGCAGTGTAGCACAAGCGGGTCCACGTGCAGTCGCGCCATCTCCACCGGGCTGGAGTTGACCACAAGGCCCATGACGCGCTTCACGCCGTCCACTTCGCGCAGCACCACGTCTTCCACGCTGGTGCAGTTGAACACGTGCGCGCCCGCGCGGGTGGCCCGGTAGGCCAAGGCCGCAGTGGCGGCGACGGAATCGGCCACGAAGTAGCCGGGCTTGTACTCGCTCAAGGCCACGCCCGCTTCCTCAAGAATGCTCTTGGCTTCCTCCTGCACCACAATGCTGGTCCAGGTCATGCCGCCGCCCCACATGCCGCCGCCAACGGAGAGCTTGCGCTCAAACAGCGCCACCTTGCGCCCAGCCTCGGCCAGTTTCCAGGCGGCAGTCAAACCGGAGGGCCCGCCGCCAACAATGGCGACATCCAGATCCAGGCAGCTCTTGAACTTGTCAAAGAACGTGCTGGCAATGGCCTCGGTAACAATCCTTTCATCAATAACCATCTGATCCTCCTGCAACTGTTAAGGTTTTCCCAAAGGGGCCCCAAACGAAAAGCCGTCCCGGTGAAGGGACGGCTTTCCGCCAGTGCAGAATTTCCCTTCGTCGGCATTACCCGGACAGGTTCATCGGTCGACCCCACAGCATGTGCAAGGGGTCCTCTCAGCCCGGTTTTTCCGAGCTCCCGCAGGACGGCTTTAATGAACTATTTGAAAAGTTTTGCTATGGCCTCCGTGTAGGGCGCGGTCAGCACGCCCCGCTCGGTGATGATGCCGTGAATCAGCCGGGCCGGGGTCACGTCGAAGGCGAAATTGAACACGTCCACGCCGTCCGGGGTGATCTGGGTATGGCCCACGTGCGTCACCTCGCGTGGGGTGCGGTCCTCAATGGGAATCAGGCTGCCGTCGGCGGTTTCGGGGTCGATGGTGGACACGGGCGCGGCCACGTAGAACGGAATGCCGAACTCCTTGGCCAGAAGCGCCACGCCGAAGGTGCCGATCTTGTNNTGTTGGCCGCGTCGCCGTTGGCGGCTATGCGGTCGGCCCCGACGATGACCTTTTGCACCAGGCCGCGCTGCATAAGAAGCGCGCAGGCGTTGTCGCAGGCAACCTTCACGGAAATGCCGTCCTTGTGCAGCTCGTAAGCCGTAAGGCGCGCGCCCTGCAGAAAGGGCCGCGTCTCGTTGGCGATGACCTTGATCTTCTTGCCCTGCGCAACCGCCGCGCGGATGGGGGCCAGTGCGGTGCCGTACCCGGCCGTGGCCAGCGCGCCCGCGTTGCAGTGGGTCATCACGGTGTCGCCATCGGCCAGGAGGCTGGCCCCAGCGGCGCCAATGGCCTGGCAGGTGGCTATGTCCTCGCTGTGCACAACCTTGGCCTTGCCCAGCCAAAAAACGCACAGCTCGTCCAGGGAGAATTCCGGGTGCTTGGCCCACTGGGCCTGCATGAGCCGCACCGCCCAGCGCAGGTTCACCGCCGTGGGCCGGGCCGAGGCGATCTCCTCCAGCTTGGCGGAAAGCGCGGGCTTCCAGTCGGCAACCTCAGCCGCGGCCACTTCGCGCGCAGCCAGATAGCAGCCGTAGGCGGCGGTGACGCCAATGGCCGGGGCCCCGCGCACCACCATCACCACCAGGGCCTCGCAAATGTCCTTCACACTCTTGCAAACGAACCATTCCTCCCGCGTGGGCAGGTAGCGCTGGTCCAAGAGGACGAGGGCGTCCTTTTCCGGGGAATACTGGATATGCTCGGTCATGGGGGGGATATTCCTTTGCTTTGTGTCGCGCGTGGCGGCTTATTTGAGCTTTTCGGCCAAAAGCTGATTCACCACAGCCGGGTTGGCCTGCCCTTTGGTGCGGCGCATGATCTGGCCAACAAAAAAGCCCATGAGCTTGGTCTTGCCGGCGCGGTAGTCGGCCAGTTCCTTGGGGTTCTCGGCCAGCACGGCGTCTATGTCCGCCGCCAGGGCCGAGGTGTCGGAAATCTGCACCAGGCCCTTGGCCTTCACCAGCGCCTCGGGGTCCCCGCCGGTCTCCAGCAGCTCGGGCAGAATGTCCTTGCCGCTCTTGGCGCTTATCTGCCCCTGCTCCACCAGGCGCACAAGGCAGGCCAGCCCCTGCGGGGAAAGCTTCAGGTCCGCCGCGCGGCCGCCCGTGGCGTTCAGCTCGCGCAGAAGGTCGGTCATCATCCAGTTGGCGATCTTCTTGGGCTCGGCAAAGGCGGCCACCGCGGCCTCGTAATACTCGGCCAGGTCGCGCTCAGCCGTCAGCACCTCGGCGGCGTCAGCAGAGAGGCCATACTGCGTCTTGAAGCGCGCCTCGCGCGCCTTGGGCAGCTCCGGCAGCTCGGCGCGCCACTGCGCCAGCCAGGCTTCCTCAAGAACGAGGGGCACCAGGTCCGGGCAGGGGAAATAGCGGTAGTCGTGGGCTTCCTCTTTGCCGCGCATGGAGTGCGTGGTGCCCTTGTTTGCGTCGTACAGGCGCGTCTCCTGCACCACGGGCTCGCCGTCCTCCACAAGATCGATCTGGCGCTCCACCTCGTACTCGATGGCTTTCTGGACGTGCTTGAAGCTGTTGAGGTTCTTGAGCTCCGCGCGGGTGCCGAAGGCCTCCTGCCCGAAGGGGCGCACGCTCACGTTGGCGTCGCAGCGGAAAGAGCCCTCCTCCATGTTGCCGTCGCAAATACCTAGGTACACCAAGATGTTGCGCAGGGCCTTGAGGTAGGCCACGGCTTCCTCGGCGCTGCGCATGTCCGGCTCGGAGACGATCTCGATCAGCGGCACACAGGAGCGGTTCAGGTCCACATAGCTGGCGTTGTCGTGGGCGGAGTGGATGTTCTTGCCCGCGTCCTCCTCCATGTGGATGCGCGTGACGCCCACGCGCTTGGCCCCGGCGGAGGTCACGATGTCCACGTGCCCGCCCTCGCAGATGGGCAGTTCGAACTGGGAGGTCTGGTAGCCCTTGGGCAGGTCGGGNNCGGGGTAGAAATAGTTCTTGCGCGCAAAAATGCTGGTGCGGTTGATCTCGCAGTCGATGGCCAGACCCATCTTGGCGGCGTATTCCACCACCTTGCGGTTCAGCACGGGCAGAACGCCGGGCATGCCGGTGCACACCGGGCAGGTGTTCTCGTTGGGCTCCGCCCCGAACTGCGTGGAGCAGGAGCAGAAGATTTTGGAGCTGGTCTTGAGCTGGGCATGCACCTCAAGTCCGATGACTGTCTCGTACCTGGCCATGAGCCCCCCCTTGTGTTCTGTGCGCGCGGCTTACGCCCCGGCCTTGCGGGTGTAAAGTTCCGGGTTCAGGCGCGGGTCGTTGTACATCTTGAACTGATAGTACACCTTGGGCCGCTTGAGCCCCACGGAGTAGTCCTCAACAAGATCAAGGACGGCCTCGCAGAGGTCTGCGCGCTGCTCGTTGAGCACGGCCAGCTTACGGCTGCACTCGGCCACAAAATCGGCGGCGACGCCAGCGCGCTCGGCCTGCTCCTGCATGTGGTAGATTTTGAGGGCCAGAATGGAACCGCGATCCAGGGCCACGCCGATGGTCTCCGTGTTGTGGCGGGAGCGGCCGCCCTGCGGGGCGGAAGGCAGCAGCGGATCAAAGGCGCGCACCAGGAACAGGTCCAGACGCTCGATCAAATCGTTGCGTTCCTGGTTCAGCTTGTCGATGGCGTACTTGCAGTCCGCGATGAGTTCCGCCCCGGCGTCCTTGCGGCGGGCGCGGTCCTCCACGTGCCACAGGCGGAAATTGCACCAGTGCTGGCGCGAAAGCAGCTCAAGAAAGCCCTCGGCATCGGCCGCTTCCGGCACTTCCGATGCGAAGGAGGGTTCGGCGCGGTGCCAGTCCGCCACGGCGCTGGCCTGCACCTCAAAACACTTGCGCAACAGGGAACGGATGTCGTCAAAAGAAAGATTGCTCATTGTCCTCTCGTATAGGCCTTGGAACGGAGCGCGTTCTTGCTTACCAAAAGATGCAGACCCGCGCTGGCGCGCAGGCCCGCCTCCAGGCGTTCGGCGCGCTCGCCGCCGCCCAGGTACAAATCAAGCCGGTGCCCCCGGATGTCGGAGCCTGTGTCCTGGGCCAGGACCAGCCCGTGAAAGCTGACGGACGAGCCGCCGTTTTGTCCGGGCAGTCCGAGGTCCAAAGCGGCCACGGCTCCCAGAGGCAGGAGACTTGGGTCTGTAGCCAGACTGACCAGCGCAGTCAACGGTTTTTCCATGGCGCCCACGTTTGCGCCGGGCCGCAGCTCAAAGAATACGTAACTGCGATTTTGCATCATAACCTCTTGCGCCCGCTGCGGATTCTCTTGGCACCAGCTGCGGATGGCCTGGCGGGAGAGCTTCTCACGGGGGAGGGAGCCCGTGGCCAGCAAAAGCTGCCCCAGGCCCTGGAATTCATGCCCGTTTCCAGCCTTGAACTGCACGCTGCGGCGGCTGCCGTCGGAAAAAATCAGGGTTCCCGCGCCCTCGGTCTGCAGCACAAAGGCATCCATGGGGCTTTTCACCCAGGCCAGCTCCAGCCCCTGCCCGGTCAGCACGCCGTCCACGTCGATGGCCTGGCGGTCGTAATAGGGCATGATGGCCCCGCCAGAGGCCCGGTAAACCTTGGGACGGCCCTGGCGCTGCTCTTCCGCCGTGGCCTGGCGCAAATCCGGCGGCAGGCCGTAGAGCGGGGTCTCGAAGCCCGGCTGGCGGCTCGGGCTGGCCTCCACTTCCGGCGAATAATAGCCGGTCACCACCGGGCTGGAGGCCAGTTCATACCACACGAAACGCTCGGCCAAAAGGCCGGGTTCGGCGTCCAACTCGGGCAGCAGGTCGTGCAGCTCCTGGGCGGTTTGCGCAAGCTGGCCCCAGGTGAGGCTGCCGCCGGGCTGCACCAGGGCGGGCGCGGCCTGCGGCTTGCGCGAAAGATAGGCCAGACTGTTGCGCAACGGCCCGGCGAGGTCGGCATAGGAGGACAAGGACTGGCTGGCCGGGGTGAGGCGCAGGGCCAGGGTCTGGGCCTCGGAAGCCCTGCGCGGGCGGAAGGCCGAATCGCCCTGCTCGTCCATAACTTGCGGACGCCTGGCGGCAGAGCTGGCCACTGGGACGGGCTGAGACAGCTCCGGCGCATTCTGCTGCTGTTCGTCTTGCCGGGGCTGCTGGGCCTGCCGCGCGGAAGAGCTGGCGCGCGCGCGGCGCACCTCGGAGGCGGGCCGCCCGGGGGACTGCCGGGGCAGATAGTCGAGCATGGCGCAGCCGCTGAGGGCGGCCAACGCCAGCAGGGCCGCGGCCGCCCGCAGCCAGGCCCGCAAAGACCGGCTCGTCATCAGCCGCTCACCGCCACATCGGAAAAGCGGCCCACCCCGTACTCCCTGCGGCGCAGGAACTTCTCCGGGCCGGGTCCGATGATCTGCAGCTCTGGCTGGCGCTTCTGCACCGAGAGGGCGATCTGCATTTCTTTGGTGCAACCGGTGGAATAGGTGGCGTCTTTGCCCGCCCACACCGGCGGAACCCGCTTGCCCATGAGCTCGAAACTCTTCTCGATGTCCGCATCGGTCTGGAAGCGCCACACGTTCAGATAGCCGCTTCTTTGCACGCGCTCCCACATGAACATCAGGTCGTCGGCGTCCAGGCCTTCCTCGAAATGCTCGCCGGGGTTGATGATGAAGGCGCCCTCCAGGCGCGAGCGCAAGAAGCCCACAAAGGTGTTCAGCACCTCTATGGCGGTTTTGACCTGCCCGGGAATGCTGCCCACCACGGCGCTGTAGAACATCACGGTCTTGCCCTCGGCTCTGGCCTCGCGCATTTGGCCGATGATGGCGTTGGCCTTGGCGAGGATGGCTTCTTCGCTGAACTTGTGCACGTGCGGCGGCTTGGACTTGAAGAACATGCGGAACTTGCCCTGCCGGTCGGAAAAGAACACCAGCACGTCGCGGGTGAACTCGTGGCTGGTGCCGATGAAGCGGCGGTAGTAGGCCTCGCCCTTGGCCAGCACCAAGTCGCACTCCTTCCAGGCGCGGGCGAAGGTCACGCTCAGCCTGTAGGGGTTGAAACGCTCGCGGGTGCCATCGGAGATGACCACCAGGGGATGCTCGCGGATGGCCTGCAGCAGCTCGTTCTTGGTCACGCGCTGGTTGCGCAGGAAATAGGCGTCGTGGAAGGCCTCGGCCAGCACGGGGTCGCTGTCCAGGTCCCACACGGTGGGGCTGTCGAAATAGAAGCCGTCCTTGAGGGCCAGCACCACGCGGTGGCCCTGGCGCAAGAGCGAGCGCACCACCTTGAGGTCCATGAGGATGCCGCCGCTGGCCCTGGGCAGATAGAGAATGCGCAAGGGGCCGCGCTCCGGCGCGAAGAGATTGCGCAGGGGCGAAAAATCCACGCGGTCCAGGCTGTTGCGCATCTCGTCGGCGTTCAGGCCCTGGGTGGGGTCGTGCTTCAGCCAAAAGGGCTTGTGCGTGGAAAAGAACAACAGCCGCGCCATTTCCAGCAGGTCCAGCTCGAAGCGCAGATCGGTGATGCGCTTGCACTCCAGCTTGTCCTCCGGGCAAATGTTCACCAGCTGGTTGAAGAACGCGCTCTGCAAAAAGGCCTTGGCCCTGCGGTTCTCAACGCGCTTGCGCTCCTGGTAGCAGTCTGGAATGCCGCTTAAGGCCAGAAAGATGGTGAGCATGCGCTTGAGCAGGCGCGAGGGGATGAGCACAGGCGCGTTCAGCGTCATGCGGAACTTGTGGCGGCACAGGTGGATGATGCGCCGCCGCGCGGGGCCCTTGGGCACGGCGTTGCGCACGGTGCGCACCAGCACGCGCCACTGGTCGGTGTATTCGCGCAGCAGGGCCGGGTCCAGCCGGGCCTTGAGCAGGAAGTGCAGCATCCAGTCGCCGCAGGGGGCGTAGAAGCTGTCCTCGTCCAGGGAGACGATGAAGCGGATCTGCTCCGGCGTGGCGTTCTCCGGGTCGATGGAGTGCTCCAGGCTGTTCTCGGTCATGAAGTGCAGCAGAAGCGCGTCCAGGACCGGGTCTTTGCCGTAGCGGATGTCGCGGGCGGAATCGAAGGTGAAATCGTGCACGCTGTGTTACCTCTGGGTGAAGAAGCCCTTGTTCGCCAGCTTGGCGAAATACGAGCTGCACCCTGCGGTCTGGGCCATTATCAGGTCCTGGGGGCTGCGGGTAAGCCGCACTTCGTCGCCAGACTCAAGGGGAAAGGCGCGCTGGCCGTCAACGGTCATGCGCACCTCGCTGCGGGGCTCCTCCACAATGACGTTCAAAGGCTCGTCCGCCGGGAGCACCATGGGCCCGAAGGTGTTCAAAAAAGGGCACACCGGGGTGAGGCAGAAGGCTGCCAGTTCCGGGTAGACCAGCGGCCCGCCTGCGGAATAGCCGTAGGCCGTGGAGCCCGTGGGCGTGCTGACGATGAGGCCGTCGGCGCGCATGGAGCCCACGCGTTCGCCTTTGCGCAGCACCGAAAGGCGGATGAGCCGGGCCATATCGCCCCGGCTGACCACGACATCGTTCACCGCCACGCCGGAAGCAGCGCTTTGGCCCTTGCGCATTACGTCGTAATGAAGGCAAATGCGGCGTGACAGGCTGTAGCGCCCGGCCAAGAGCGCCTCCAGGCGCTGGGGCCAAGTGCCGGCGCCCTCGGCCAGAAAGCCCACCCGGCCAAGGTTGAGGCCGAGCACGGGAATGTTCAGGCGCAGGCACACGCGCGCCACGCCGATGAAGGTGCCGTCGCCGCCGAGCACCAGCACCATGTCGAAAGGGCGGCCATCCGCTGGCTGACAGGCTTCCAGCCCGCCGCCCACCCGGTGCTCGCACAGGGCGCCCTGCACGCCGCGTTCAGCCAGCCAGGAGCAAATATCCTGGCCCAGGCTGCGGGCCTGGGCATCGCCATTGCGAAGCATCAACAAAAAGGAGCGTTTCTCGTCATTCATTCAGGGACACTAGACAAAACAGCAAAAACATTCAACACATCCCCTGCCGGGCTGCATTTAAGAATTTTCGATTATTTTTGGTGATACACCTAAAGTTAATTCCCACACCTGACGATATTAAAGGCAAGCGAGGAGTGTATGTAATGGCAGGCCAACCGGTGAATGTTCGCCTTATGCTGCGCACCTATGGAAAGCAGCTGACAAGCGCCAAGCGGCTGGCCCGCTTCAAGCGTGCGCTTGCCCTCTCCGGTGCGCAGGACCAAGTGAGCATTTCACGCGAGGCGCGCCGCAAGGAACTTGTTGAACGAATCGCGCAGGAGGTTATTGAAAACCTCCTGGTAAACGGGCAAGACAATCCCGTGGTGACGAGAGTTCTGGCGGAGCTGGAGCAGGAGATGGGCGAGCGGGTGCTTTTCGACTACCCCCTTGATGGCGGCGAAGTGCAGTTGCTGCGGCTCTCCCCTGCCGGTCCGCAGGAAATAGTTCCAGACGAGAAGATGCGCATATTGCGCAGGCTTTGGGAAATAACGATACAGAACGTAGACGACACGATGTTGTGAGGCCCTCAACACGAGGGGGAGAATCATGGAGATCAAGAAGGTATACGGAGAGCTGAACCCCTACTCCGCGCAAAAGGCGCAGGAGAACCAGCGGGTCCAGCAGGAACAGTCGGCCAAGGGCGGCGCAAACGCCCAGCAGGCAGGAGACAAGGTCGCGCTGTCCTCCGAGGCCAGGCTTTTGGCCACGGCCATGGGCACCGCCAGCACCGCTTCCGACTCCCGCGCCGACAAGGTTCGCGAGCTCAAGGAGCAGGTTCAGGCCGGAACCTACAAGCCGGACATCCGCAAGGCCGCAGCCAACCTGCTGCGCGACGAAGTGAGCCTGACCAGCTAGCACGGCCCGCCGCTACGGCCAATCCGGCGAGACGCCCCCGTTGCTGGGGCGCAAAGCACACAGGATTTCCACGCCGCACTCACAAGACGCCCAACAGCCCAACATCCCAAGAAATAAAAAAACCAAGCCCCAAACGCCAGCAAAAGCCCCTGCCGACACATGGTCCGCAGGGGCTTTTTGCTGGGCGGCGCGCAACTGCGCTTTGGCCTTGCGGAAACCTAGGGGGCTTCCTGCCGCTGGGCGTCCACCAGGCGGAAATGCGTGGGATATTTTGAATCCGTCTGCGGCACCTGCAGGCCAATGCGCGCCTTGCTGTTCAGAATGATTGGGCCGGAGAGGTTCAGGGTGGTCTCCTGCGGACGGTTCCTGGGAATGGTGACGGTGACGAGCACGGCGATCTGGCGGATGTTCTCCACGCGCAGAATCTTCTTTTCGGCCTGCTCCAACTTTATGTTGTAGTCCGGCAAGAAGGGGAACGGGTCCGCCACCAAAAGGCCAAGGCCCGGATCGGTGACGCACTGCAAAAGCAGGAACGGCGAGTTCTCGCGCACGGGAATGAGCACGTATTCACGCTTGTCGTCCAAACCGATGAGGCCGTGGGGAAAGTACAGCACGCTATCGCGCGCCACTTCCCGGTCGCCCAGTTTGGTTCTAATCAGGATTGTTTTTGATCTTCCTGCCATAACGATGCCGCCGCAAGCAGATCCTGTTCGCTGGCCTCAAGGGCCAGGCTGTTCTGTTCCTTGATCTTTAAGTACACCTCTTCCCGGTATACCGTCATATCCTCAGGCACTTCCAGGCCAAGCTTTATTTGCTTGCCCTGGATGCTCAACACCTTGAGTTTTATGTTCTCGCCCAGATAGAGACTTTCTCCGGGGCGCCTGGTGAGGATGAGCATAATGCCTCGAATACCCGCCTGTCGTTTCGCTGGCCTTGCCGCGCAAAAACACGGCAGATGAATCCCTTAGCCCATGCCTGGGCACAATGTCCAGCCTCATCTCCCAGGCCTGGTTGCTGTGCCGTGCGCGCGCGGGCAGCCTAGATGTAATCCATCAGGCTCATTTTCATGATCGAGGACGAAGACTTGAGCACCGCCTGGTAGGCTGTTTCCTGTTGCGAAAGCTGGATAAGCAGCTTTGTCAGGTCCACGTCTTCCACGCTGCTCAATTGCGAGGTCACGCTGTCGGAAAGGTTGCCCAGAATTGTTTCCGCCGTGTTGACGCGGTTTTCCCGCCCGCCAACGCTGGCCAGCGCCGTGGTGATTTGGGTTTGGCAGAGTGTAAGCCCTTCCAGGGACTGGCTCACGCCTTGCTGGTTGTTGGTTTCCAAAAAGGCAACCAGGTTGCCGAGGGTCTCGAAGAGATTCTTGGTCGAGTTGCCGCCGTTGCTGGTGTAGATGCTGGTGCTCGACCCGTAGACCGCCGAGGCGTTGCTGCTTGAGACGGTAAGCCGCTCGCCTCCGTTTGCCAGCACATCATCAGGATCCTGATAGATGCCGCCGAAGATGTCCTTGCCCACGTCGTTCACCTGGATGGACTCGCTGGCGCTGATTTGCAGACTGATGCTGGCCGTGGGCGGAGTGATGAGGAACTGGGCCCCGGGCTGCAGCATGTTGCTGGCGTTTGAGGTCAGGGTCAAAATGCCGCCGTTGGCGATATTCAGCGTCGTGGCGCCGGAGGTCGTGTCGGCCGCGGCCTTGTTGCCCGTGACCCAGGTCATGCCGTTGTCCAGGCTGTAAGAGTATTCTATCTCGTCACTCATGGAGACGGCAGTGTCGTTATCGATGCGCACGATGGCGTTGGTGCTGAAGGACCCCCGCGCCGTGGCCGTTACCGTGTTGGCGCCCTGGCCCGTTACGCTCACCTTTGTGGAGGAGGCGTCGGCATCGTCGCCGTTGTATATGGCCGAGGGCCGTATCCACATCCATGTGCCGGAGGCGTCGTTGGTGTCTGTTGCGCTGTTGCCCGTCACCATGGTGTCGTCGGCAAAGGTGATGGAAGTGCCGCTTTCCGGCATGTTGACGACGATTTCGCCCGCAGCGTTGGTGCTCACTGTGCCTTCAAGAAAAGTCGTGCCGCCATCAATGCTGTAGCGCACGCTGCAATCGCTCATGTGCATGCTGCTTGCGTTGCTGTTCATGAACTGCACAAGCACGGTGGTATCGCTGTCGCCCTCGATGCGGAAACTGTTGCTGGCTGTCAGGCTGGCCTCGTTGGAGGTCATCCACAAGCACTCGGTGAAGGCGTTCTGGTCGGTAACCTGCCCGCCGTAGATGCTCTTGTTCTGGTACTCCGTGTTGGCCAGGGCAATCAGCTGCTCGTAGATCTCGCGCATTTCGTAAGCAATTTGCTTGCGGTTTTCATCGCTTACGGTGCCGGTAGCGGCCTGTTCGGCCAGGGTCTTGGCGCGGGTAAGCAGCGTGGAAACCTGGGTCAGGGTGCTGTCGGAGGAAGCCAGCCAGCCCTGGGCCGTGTCGATGTTTTCCTGGTACTGATCGTAGGCGTTCAGCGTGCTGCGCAGGTTCAGAATGGTGGCGGCGGCCACGGCATCGTCCGACGGCTTGTTCACCCGCTTCTGCGAGGAGGACTGTTCGTTCAGGTCCGTAAGTGTGGAGAGCTTATTATTGATGTAGCTGATGGACTGCGAGTACATCATCTGCGTGGAGACACGGAGCATGGCCTTCCTCCCGTTCTGCTAGGACTTGAGAGAGAGCAGCACCTGCATCATCTCGTCAGCCGTGGTGATAAGCTTGGCGGCGGCAGTGTAGGCGTGCTGGTACTTGATGAGATTGGTCATCTCCTCGTCCAGGTTCACGCCGGAAATCGCCTGCTGCTGGTCGTCCAGGTCCGAGGCCAGGGCCTCGGTGTAGGAATACTTGTACTTGGCCTGCGCAGTGTCTGCGCCAACGTCGCTCACCAGACCGGAATAAAAGCCGCTGATGGTTTCGGACACGGTTCCCCCGCGCAGGGTGGTGATGCTGACCTTGGTGGTGAGCAGATCCGAAATGGCGGAAGCCGTGGTGCCGTCGCCCTCGTTGGCCTCTCCCGACCCGTTGACATGCCCCGCGCACAGGCGGCCCGTGTCCGTGGTCACGGCGGTGTTGAGCCCGATATCGGAGCACTGCGAGCCGGTGAAGTAGGTGTTGAGCCCCAGGGCGGCGTACAGGCCCGTGGTGTCGGTGCCCATGTTGAACGAGTAGCCGTCGGCAGCGGTTATGCTCAGCTGATGGTTGACGATGGTGGCCGAAAGGTAGGGGCTATAGGTGGTGTTCAGCGCATCGCAAACATCCTGCAACGAGTCGGTTTCCGGGTCGAACTCTATGGCGTCCGAGGTAACCTGCAACCCGGTGCTTTCGTTGTAAATATACATATAGGCGCTGCCGGCGGTGAGCTTGTCGCCAAAGGTGAGCCCGGAGCTGTTGCTGCCCAGGGCCACGTTGTCGTGCTTCGCGGCGTAGGTGCCGTTGATTTCGGTGATGTTGTCAAGCCCGGAGCCCTGGCTGTGCAGACGGTTCACTTCCCAAACCACGGTCTCGGCGATGGCGTCGAGCTTCTCGCGGTAGGCCCCCAGGTAGTCATCCTTGTAGGAGCACAAGGCGGAGAGCGTACCGCCGGTGAGCCGGGAGGTATCCAAGACGCCGGAGGCGTCGCTGACGGGGGTGATGTTTTCCTTGGTGGAGGTGTTCTCGTTCCAGTACAGGGCCCGCGTGGGCACTATGGTGAACTTGTCGCCCACGCCGAGGGAGGTGGTGGGCGCGGTGTCGGAATCGGTGCCGGTGCCGAACCAGACGGACAGTTCGCCCACCTCGGTGGCGGAATCTTCGTTGCGGGCGGCCACGTGCAGTTCGTTGCCGTCGGAATCCTTAAGCCAGGTCTTGCCGCCGTCAACGGAGACGCGGAACAGGGCCGCGCCAGCGCCGCTGGTAACCGCGCCCGCCTGGACGACCTCCAAGGTGTACTCCTGGGAGTCGGAACCGGCGAAATACACCTGCCCGTTGAAGTTGGAGGAACTCTTGATGTCCGCGGTGGCCTGGGGCGCATCATAAGAAATATTGAAGGAGGTGAAGCCGTCCACAAGAGTCTGGCCGGACTGGGTGGTGATGGTGAGTTCGCCCGAGCCGTTGTCGATGTAGTTGATGTCCATGTAGCCGGAAAGCTCGCGCACCAGGCTGGAGCGCGAATCAAGCAAGGCGTTGACGTCCGCCGAGGTGGTGGAGATCTGCTTGTTCAGGGTGGCTATCTGCTCCAGCAGGTCGTTCACCTCGCTCACTTGCTGGATGATGGCCGCCTCGGCCTGCTGCTGCTGGGTAATGAGATCGGCGTTGATTTCGTTCAGGGTGGAGATGAGCGTCTGACTGCTGGTGATGACGCTGGTGCGGCTGCTGGCGCTGTCCGTGGACTGGACAAGATCTTCCCACGCGCCAAAGAAATCGTCCAAGGTGCTGGAAAGGCCATACCCGGTTGATTCGTTGAACAGACTCTCGGTGTTGGAAAGATTGGTGTACAAGCTTTCCCAGCGGTCGCGCAGGGTGGCCTGGTCGTAGTACTGGTTTTCCACGTACTGGCTGTAGTTGCGCTGCACCTCGTTGGCCCACACGCCGGAGCCGATCTGCCCGACAGAGCCATCCACCACATAGGCTTCGGCGAAGGAAACCGTTCTGCGGCTGTAGCCTGTGGTATCGACGTTGGCGATGTTCTCGCTGGTGACGGCGATTGCGGCCTGGGCTGCGGAAAGCCCCGACTTGCCAATGCTCATCACCGAGGTGAGGCTGGACATTTAGACACCTCCCCGGAACATGCAGGCCTGGGGCTGCTGCGTCTTGGCGTACTTGCCGCGACGCGAATACATGTCGGACTTGCCGGGCTCTATGGCCTGGTGCAGGCGCTTGAGCAAGGTGAGGCTCTGGTCGTACAGGCCCATGGCCAGCTGGCGGTTCTTGTCGGCCTGAATGGCGCAGATCTGCTCGGTGCGGTCCATGCGCGCCAGCTTGTCGCTCAGCGCCTGGGCCTTCTCGGCGTCCAGGGTCTGGGCAACCTCGCGCACGCGGGCCTTGCCGGGGTATGCGGTCTGGATGAGAGAACGCAGGGACCTGCGCTCCACGGCGATCTGGCGCATGAGCTCCTGGATGGACAGCTCCATCTCGCTCACGTCCTGCGGCCTGTGGGCGCACAGGTGGGCAAATTCTTCTTCAAGAAGTGAGGACAGGAGCTCCAGCGCCTGGATTTGCCGGGTCAAATTTTCCTGGATGCTCGCTATCATCGCCTCGCCCTCCTGTTCGCAGCAGTCCTGCTCTAAAATTTAGTCTTTTATTTATCGCGCTTACCGCAAGCATTCAAACACTTGACAGGAGCGATGCGCGTCTGCCCTACCCTGTGGTTGCAAATCTGCTGCCAGCGCTTGCGGCGTCGGTGCCAGCGTTTTGCCCATAGCGGGCGGCCCGAGCATTTGCAGTATGGCCCTGCGCCCCCTGGGTGGAAGCAGCCAGCGCCTGCCTGCGGTCATAATCGGCCTCAATGCGCCGGGCCAAGTTCTCCACATCCGCCATCACCGCACCGGAGACAGAGGCCGGAGGCTGCGGAGCCAGTTCGGCCGCCGACGCAGAAGGCTGCGAAGTGGCGCTGGCGGCGTTTTGCGCACTGGCGGCGTTGCGGCGTCCGCTCACCTTGAACTCCTGCTTCTCCGGCAGGGCACCCGTGGTGCCGGGTTCTGTAACCGGCGCATTGGCCAAACCGGATTGCAGCGTCTGCGCGCCGGTCTTTCCCGCTATCTTGCCCCCGCCCTTGATCTTGTTCTTGAGCTGGTCGTAGAGCATGTCGCCCAGGCCGATGCCCCCGTCCTGGGCCATCTTTTCAGTGAATTCGCGGTCGAACATGGAGCGGTACATCTCCTCCTGCTGGGAGTTGAACATGCCGCTCTTGGGCACCGTGGCGCGCATTTGTTCCCACAACTTGCTGATGAACACGGCCTCGAAGTCCGTGCAGGCCTTGCGCAGCTTCTTCTTGGCGTCCGGCCCCGGCGTAATCACATTCTTGAGCTTGTCCATCTGCTGCTTGAGGGCGACAAGCTCACTCTCCTGAGCCTTCTTGTTGGCGACGGAAGCGTCCTGGGCGGCGATTTCAGACATGGCTAAATGACCTCCAGGTCCGCATGCAACGAGCCGGCGGTCTTGAGGGTGCGCAGGATGGAGATGAGGTCGCGCGGGGTTGCGCCCACGGAGTTCAGCCCGTCCACAAGTTCCTGCAGGGTCGCGCCCTCCATGAGCAGCAGGCGGTTGTTCTGCTCCTTCACGTTCACGTTGGTCTGCGGGGTGGTAACGGTTTGCCCCTGGGAGAACGGGCCGGGCTGGCTTACGTTGGGCGTTTCGGAAACCACGATCTGCAGGTTGCCGTGGGCCANNCGGCCACCTTGGTCAGGCGCACGTTGCCGCCAAGCACCACGGTGCCGGTCTTTTCGTCCACCACCACGCGGGCGCGGGAATCGGGCGAAATGTCCAGGTTCTCCAGCGAGGCCATGAGCGGCACAATATTATTCTGGAACTTCGGCGGGATATTTAGCTGGATGGTGGCGCCGTCCATGGCCTTGGCGTGCACCCCGCCCACTGCGGCGTTGATGCGGTTCACCACCTGCATGGCGGTGCCAAAGTCCGGCGTGCCGGAAAGGTTGATGGTCAGGCCTTCCTGTCTGTTGAACTGGAAGGGCACCTCGCGCTCAATTGTGGCGCCGTTGGGAATGCGGGCCACGGTGGTGATGTTCTTCTGCGCTGTGGCGGCCTGGCCTTCGGCGGAATAACCGCCAAGGGTCAGCGAGCCCTGGGCCACGGCATACACGCGGCCATCAAGCCCGCGCAAAGGGGTGAGAAGCAGCACGCCGCCCAGCAGACTCTTGGCGTCGCCCATGGAGGAAATGGTCACATCAAGGGGAGCGCCGGGCCGCGCCGAGGAAGGCATGCGCGCCGTCACCATCACTGCGGCGGTGTTCTTGGGCTTCAGCTTGGTGGGGTCCACGGCAACGCCCATCTTGTCCAGCATATTGGTAAGGGAGCGGATGGTGAACTCGGAGGTCGTGCCATCGCCCGTGCCGGAAAGGCCAACCACCAGGCCGTAGCCCACCAGTTCGTTGTTGCGCACGCCGGAAAAGCTGGCGATGTCCTTGAGCCGCACGGCCTGGGCCGGGGCCACGCCCGCCAGAATAAGCAGCATGAGGCACAAAAGCATGACAGCCAGATTGCGCAGGCGTTCCCTGCGCACGTTTCGCATCACATTCAAGGATTGCATGTCGGGCCTCCTCGGGTGGGGCCTAGAAGGGCCAGATATTGTCGACGAGCCTGGACATCCAGCCCGCGCGCTGCTTGTCGGAAAGCGATCCCTGGCCGTAGACCTCGATGCGCGCATCGGCCAGGGCCGTGGAGGGCACCGTGTTGGTGGAGTTGATGTCGCGCTGGCGCACCAGGCCGCGCACCACAAGAATCTGCGTCTCATCGTTGATGCGGATCTGCCGCGCGCCCTCCACCTGCATCACCTTGCCGGGCAGCATGCGGATGACCCTGGTGGCCACGGTGGCCGTCAGGTTCGACTCCTGCTTGGTCTCGCCGGTGGTCTTCAGGTCGCTGGCGCTGCCGGTCGCCAAGCCGGGGGAACCGGTATTGGTCACGCCTGGCACAACCTTGCCCAGCGTGCCATAAATGCCGGTCTTGGGCATGGCGGTAATGCTGTAGGTGTTGGAGCTTTCCTTGGTGGCCGTGGTATCGGCCTTGTGCTTGCCGGTGGTGGTTTCCGTAACCGTAACCATGACGATGTCGCCCACCTTGTTGGCGCGGTTGTCGTCGAACAAGAAGTCCGACTGCCCCGACTCGAACAGCGAGCCCGGATTGTTCACCGGCTCCGGCTCGATGTTGTTCAACGGGGTGAGCATGGGCTCGGGCAGGGGGCGCTTTTCTACCGCGCAGCCCGCAAGCAGCGTGAGGCAAAGCACGGTGGCGATCTTCGTGTTCATGGTCAAAACCTCGTGTTTATGCGGGCCGGGGAGCTAACGCACCACAACGGTGGAGGCGTCCTGCACGGTGGCCAGTATCTTTCTGTTGCTTTGCAAGTTGCGGACCTGGACAGATTGGCCCACGCCGGCATCGGAGAGGGCCTCCACCTTCACGTGCAGGCGCAGGTTCTGCCCCTCGAAAACCAGGTTCACCTTGTCGCCCTTGGCGATGACCGGCACGGGCTCGATGTCGGCCATGGTGATGGGCTGGCCCGTGCCAACGCTTTTGACCATGCGCCAGGGGCCGCCGGTGCCGTCCCACACGTTGGAGTTGTAGGCCAAATTCTTGCGCATAAACTGCACGTTGGCCACGTTCACCTGCTCCAGGCGGTTCATAGGCTTGGTGGGGCACGGCACGGCCTTCCACACGTTGGCGAAGGCCGAGGCGGCGTAGCGACGCTGCACCTTGCCTTCGCTGCCCTTGACCTCGAAGATCATGTTGATGCGGCCGGGCTTGACGGGACTGGTGGCTTGCAGGGTCAGCTTGTCGCGCCCGGCGCTTAGAAAGATGTTGTCCGGGGCGTGCAGGTCCTTGATCTCAAGCTCTCCGTCTAGGGCCGGGCCTTGCGCAGTCAAAAATTCGACGATGCGCCGCGCTATTTCCGGGGCCTCCACCACGCTGCCGCCGCGCTGCACAATGAGCTGGGCAGGCAGGGCGCAGGCATCGACGAGATCCTGGGCATGGAAGCGCAGCAGCGAAACGAGCCGCTCGCGCGACATGGCCGTTTGGTGCCCGGCGCGTTCCGGGGCCTTCCACAAGGGGCGCTGGGCCATTTCCTTCCAGGCGCTTTCCGGCATTTCGCCCTGCGGCAAGGCTATGTCGCCCAGAAGCACCTGCGGTCCCTGGGCGCAGGCCGCGCCCTTTATTTGCAGCCACCAGCCCTGGCGCATCTCCACGGCCTGGGCCGTGGCCGCAAGAACAAGCAGGCACAACGCAGCCAGGGCCGATGCCACCAGGCAGCGGGCTGTTCTGCGGGCCCGTTTGGCGATGCGGTTGCGCTTCATGGTCGCTCCTTTGCTGCTTGGCTTAACGCTTCACGTTGATGGCGGTCTGCAAAATGGTGTCGCTTGTGGTCATGGCCTTGGAGTTCACCTCATAGGCCCTCTGGCCGATGATCAGACCGACCATTTCATCCACCATTTCGACGTTGGAGGTTTCCAGATAGCCCTGGGCCAAGGTGCCGAAGTTGTCGTCGCCGGGAGTGCCCTGGGTGGCCGCGCCGCTGCCGTCGGTCTCCACGTACACGTTGCGGCCCATGGCCTTAAGGCCCGCCGGGTTCACAAAGTTGTAGGTGGGAATGTCGGCTGCGGCGAGTTCCTGGCCGTTGGAATCCAGGGCCGAGATGCGCCCTTTTTCGGTAATGGTCACGGTGGTCGCGGTGTCGGGCACGGTGAACTCCGGCTGCAGGGCATAGCCGTTGGCGTTGACGATGCGGCCATTGTTGTCGAGCTTGAAGTTGCCCGCGCGGGTGTACACGTCGTTGCCGTCCTGGTTCAGCTTGAAGAAGCCCTGGCCTTCGATGGCGATATCCAGCGTGTTGCCGGTGTTCTGGAAGCTGCCCTGGGAAAAGAACTTGTGCACGGTTACGGGCCGCACGCCCATGCCGACCTGAAAGCCGGTGGGCAGGCGGTCGCCGGATTCGTTCAGGGTGCCCGCAACGGAGAGGGTCTGGTACATCAGGTCCTCGAACTCGGCGCGGCTTTTCTTGAAGGCCGTGGTGTTCACGTTGGCCAGGTTGTTGGAAATAACGTCGATGTTCGTCTGCTGGGCGACCATGCCGGTGGCGGCGGTCCAAAGTGAGCGCATCATATGATGAATCCTCCTGAAAATACAGACGGCTAGCTAATCTGGCCGACCTTGTTGATAACGAGAGACTCCATGCTGTCCGTGGTGGTCATAAGCTTCTGGCTTATCTCAAAGGCGCGCTGGGCCTCCATCATGTTCACCATCTCGGTGACGATTTCGACGTTGGACTTTTCCAGGTAACCCTGCTGCACCGAAATCTCCTCTGCCGGAATTTCCGTGGCGCTGCTGCCATCCTTGATTTTGTAAAGATTATTGCCCAGCTTCTCCAAGCCTTTGATGTCGGAAACGTCCGTGAGGTCCAGCTGGGAGAGCTGTATGCCGTCGGCGGAGACGCGCCCCTTGGAGTCAATGTCTATCTTGTTGTCGCGCGGCAGCTCGATGGGCGTGCCGCCATCGCCCAGCACCTCGTAGCCCTGCTCGGTGATGAGACGGCCATCGTTGGCCAGTTGGAAGCTGCCGCTGCGGGTCAGCCTGTCGCCCTCCGGGGTGCGCACCTTGAAGTAGCCCTTGCCCACCAGGGCCACGTCCAACGGGTTGCCGGTCACCTGCATGCTGCCCTGGCTCTGGTCAGAGTACTGGCCGGAAAGCCTGGGCCGCGCCATGACGTACGCGCGGGGCCAAATCTCCTTGCCGCGAATGTTGGTGCGGTCGTCCGTCAAATAATCGTGGGCGAAACGCTGGAAGGTGTCGTGGAAGGCGTAGGCCTCCTTTTTGAAACCTGTAGTATTCACATTCGCCAGATTATTGGAGATTGTGTCGAGCCGCAGCTCGTTCGACATGGCTCCGAAGAGCGCGCTGTACATACTTTCGCGCATTGAATCCTCCTGGTCTGCCCTGCTAGATGCAAAGACTGCGCCACAAGCGGCAGCCCGCAGCCCTGGGAGACTGGCGGCAAAATGACGAAGCGCGCCCAGAAACCAAGCACTGCAACAGCTTGACGCCAATGAAACAAAGTGCTGGTCAAAACCGCGTTTTTCGTTGACAAGGAGGATTGGCCCGACTAGATAGGCCGTGCGGGCGGGTGTAGCTCAATGGTAGAGTACNNCCCGTCACCCGCTCCAAGGCCTCAAGGATTCGACCGCCTGTACCTCGCCGGTTCCCGAGAGATGGTGGGCCTTCTGGTCCACTTTTTTTATTTGTATTGGAACCGCAAGCAAAGACGGTTTAAGCATGACACGCACACCCCTGATCGAACGGCTCGCCGGAATAATAGCCCCGGCCCTGGAACCTTTGGGCGTCTCGCTCTGGGGCGTCGAATTCGCCTCTGCGGGCAGCCGCATGGTGGTGCGTATATATATTGATGCCGAGGAAGGCGTGAGCATCGCCTCCTGCGCCAAGGCAAGCCGCAGCCTAGGCGCCGTGTTCGACGCCGAGGACACTCTGCCCGGCGCCTACGTGCTTGAGGTCTCGTCGCCGGGGCTGGAGCGCCGCTTCTTTTCCGCCGCGCAAATGGCCGCCTATGCGGGCCAGGTGGTGGATGTGCGCCTCCACGAACCCCAGGACGGACGCAGACACCTGCGCGGGCAGTTGGCAAAAGTAGAGGGCGAAGATATTTTCGTTGACGAGGCGGGAGTGGTGACGCGTGTTGCGTTCGACCGCCTGAAGAGCGCGCACCTGGTGCACGCTTTCCCCGAAACCGGCATCAAGGGCTGACCGCCCCGCCGGATTTTCGGGCACTAATGTTTTTGGACGGGCCGCGCGGCCTGCCGCGTCAAGGCAGGCCGCACGTCGGCCCCTATTGGTTGCAAGGACGCAGAATCTCGCGCCGGGAGCGCCGTTAGTAACGGCACCGGCGGCACCGGAGGGAGCGCCATGAGTTCGGAGCTGAAGAAAGCCATCGACCAGATCAGCAAGGNNACCGCGACCTGCTCATCGACACCCTGGAAGAGGCCGTGCGGTCCTCCGTTGCCCGCAAATACGGCGAGCAGATGGACATCGAAGTGAATTTCAATGAGGAACTGGGCGAGATCCAGGTCTACCAGTTCAAGGTCGTGGTCAGCGAGATCAACGACCCCGTGAGCGAGATTCTGCTTGCCGAAGCGCGCGAGCACGACCCCAACATCTCCCTCGACGACGAGATGGGCTTCAAGGTCAAGATCGAGGATCTCGGCCGCATCGCCGC
>DIVX01000093.1:0-5226 GCA_002422505.1 Desulfovibrio sp. UBA6121 | reverse complement strand
ACCGCACCGGCTGGATCATCAACCTGGGCCGCACCGAGGCCCTGCTCCCCAAAGAGGAGCAGATCGCGAGAGAGCGCTACAAGCGCGGCGACCGCATCCAGGCCTACATCATTGAGGTCCAGAAGGAATCGCGCGGGCCGCAGATCGTTGTTTCCCGCTCCCACCCGGACTACATGGGCGCGCTCTTCGCCCGCGAAGTGCCCGAAGTGTACGACGGCACCGTCAAGATCATGGGCGTGGCCCGCGATCCCGGCCTGCGCGCCAAGGTGGCCGTCACCTCCCGCGACCGCGACGTGGATCCGGTGGGCGCCTGCGTCGGCATTCGCGGTTCGCGAATCCAGAACATCGTGCAGGAGCTCAAGGGCGAACGCATCGATATCGTGGTCTGGAGCCCGGACATCGCCGTTTACGCCCAGAACGCTCTGTCTCCGGCCATCATCAGCCGCATCATGGTGGATGACGAGGAGAAGACCCTGGAAGTGGTGGTGCCCGACGACCAGCTCACCCTGGCCATTGGCCGCAAGGGGCAGAACGTCAAGCTGGCCGCGCAGCTGCTGGGCTGGAAGATCGACATTTTCACCGAGAGCCGTTACGGCGAACTCAACGCCGACAAGAAGGGCATGGACCAGTTGGCCAGCGTGGCCGAAGTTGCCATGGAAGCCTTCATCTCCGCCGGTTTGGAGACCACGGCCCAACTGGTTACCGCCACAGAGGAGCAGTTGCTCGCCGTGGCCGGAATGACCCCGGAGAAAATCCGCGACATGCGCGCGGCCATCAACATCCTCGGCCTGGCCCCCGCGCCCGCCCAGGACGACGACGCCGACGCATAGCGGCTTGTATGACCAAGAACGGCCAGCCACAGGGCGCAGGTCCGGTCCGCATGTGCTGCATTTGCAGACGGCGGCTGGCCAAGGCCGAGTTGCTCCGCCATGTGCGGGGAGTGAGCGAGAAAGGGGAAGGGTTTGTGCCCGACCCCAAGGGCGAAATGCCCGGCAGAGGGCTTTACGTGTGCGGCCATGCCGAATGCCGCGAGAGATTTCTCCGCTACGGGGACCGGCGGAAGAAGCGCTAACAAGGGGAATGTGAATGGTGACAAAGCTCAAGGTGAAGGACCTGGCGACCGAACTTGGCATCGGTCACAAGGAGATCCTGCAGCATTTGCGGGACATGGACATCCAGGTCAAAAGCTTCATGAGCACCCTGGAAGATGACGAGGCCGACCGCCTCAGGCAGTCGCTGCGCGGAACGCCTTCCGCACAAACCGAGGTGGTGCGCCGCGAGGTGCAGCCCGGCGTCATCGTGCGCAGCCGCAAGGCCAAGCCAGGCTCCGAGGAACATCACGACGAGCCCCTGAAGGCCGAGGCCGAAGCGCCCGCCTCCCAGGAGGCCGCCCCGTCCGACCGCGTCGAGCAGACCGCGCCCGCGCCGTCTGAACCCGTCGCCGAGGACACCCCCAGCGCCAAAACCGCAGAGCCAGCGGCAGCGGTTGAAGAAACCGTCGTCGAAGCTGCGCCCAGCGCCACGGCCAAGGTTGTAAGCCGACCGACCGAGCAGGTGACGGAGCGCCCCGCGCGCATCATCAGCCGCGAGGAACCCGCCGCACAGGCCGAGCCCAAGCCGGAGCCCACCGTGGAGGCCCAGGCTGCCGAACCTGTCCAGGCTTCCAAGCCCCAGGCTCCCAAGGCCCAGGTTGCACAGCCGCAAGTGCGCATCATCAGCGAACCCGCCGCGCCCGCGCAGGCGGAGGAGCCCGTTGCCGCGCCGGTTGCCGAGGCCAAGCCCGCCGAGGCCCCGGCTGTTGAAGCACCCGCTGCCGCGCCCGCGCCTGCCACCGCCGAGGCTGCGGCCCCCGTAGCGGACGCCAAGCCCCAGGCCGAAGCGCCGCAGGCCGAGCGAGGCGAAGAGCCCAAGCGCAAGCCCAAGCGCGAGGTCATCGTTCCCGCGCCGCCCCAGGTGCGCATCATCTCCCGTCCGGAGCCCGGCAGCGTTCCCCCTGCCTCGTCCCAGCCCAGGCGTCCTGAATTCTCCGCCACGCACCACGAAGGCGGCGCGCGCCCCTATACGCCCCGCCAGAACAGCGGCGGCGCTCCTGGCGGCCAAGGCGGCCCCTCCGGCGGCGGCTACGGCCAGCGTCCGGCTGGCGGTCCCGGCGGCGCTCCCGGCGGCGCTCCGCGTCCGGGCGGCGGCGGCTACGCGCCCCGTCCCAGCGGTCCCGGCGGACCTGGCGGAGCCCCGCGCCCCGGCGCTGCTCCTGCCGTGCCCCCCAAGGAAGGCGAGGACCGCAGCCGCAGAAAGCCGCATCGCGTTGTGGAATTCCCCGGCAGCGGCGGCGGCAGCGAAGAAGACCGCCGCAAGGCCGGTGCGGCCGCCGCGAAGAAAAAGCCCTCCTTTGCGCCCGCGCCCATCGTTTCCGAGGACGGCGACGCCCCCATGCGCCTGAAGTCCAACAACCGTCGCAAGAAGCATCGCGGCGGCATGGAGCAGCGCGAGGAGGTCAAGCCCGTCGGCAAGCGCAAGATCCGCATCGACGAGCACATCCGCCTCTCCGACCTGGCGCACCAGATGGGCGTCAAGTCCCAGGCGATCATCAAGGTCCTGTTCGGCATGGGCATGATGGCCACCATCAACCAGGCCCTGGACATGGACACCGCCACCCTGCTGGCGGGCGAGTTCGGCCACGAGGTGGAGAACGTCTCCTTCGACGAACAGGAATTCCTGTCCGCCGCCCCGGCCGACAACCCGGAAGACCTGAAGTCGCGGCCTCCCGTGGTCACCATCATGGGCCACGTCGACCACGGCAANNGGCATCACCCAGCACATCGGCGCGTACCACGTGGCCACCAACCGGGGCGAAGTGGTCTTCCTCGACACCCCCGGCCACGAAGCCTTCACCACCATGCGCGCCCGCGGCGCACAGGTGACGGACATCGTGGTGCTGGTGGTTGCCGCCGACGACGGCGTGATGGACCAGACCCGCGAAGCCGTGAACCATGCCAAGGCGGCGGGCGTGCCCATCGTCGTGGCCGTGAACAAGATAGACAAGGAAGGCGCCAACCCCGACCGCGTGAAGCGCGAACTGGCCGAGTTCGACCTCGTGCCGGAAGAATGGGGCGGCACCACCATCTTCGCCAACGTGTCGGCCAAGCAGCGCGTGGGCCTTGATGAATTGCTGGAAATGATTCTGCTGCAGGCCGAAGTGCTGGAGCTCAAGGCCAACCCGAGCAAGCCCGCCCGCGGCCACATTGTCGAGGCCAAGCTGGACAAGGGCCGTGGCCCGCTGGGCACCGTGCTCATCCAGGAAGGCACGCTGAAAAACGGCGACGCCTTTGTCTGCGGCACCGTGCACGGCAAGGTGCGCGCCATGTTCAACGACCAGGGCCGCAAGATCAAGCAGGCCGGGCCCGCCATTCCGGTGGAGATCCAGGGCTTCGACGTCGTGCCCGAGGCCGGCGATGAGTTCGTGGTTGTGGCCGACGACAAGGTCGCCCGCAAGATCGCGGAAACCCGCGCCTCCAAGCAGCGCGAGAAGGACCTTGTGGGCAAGAGCAAGGTGACGCTGGAATCGTTCCTGCTCTCCAAGCCCGCCAACGAGGCCAAGAACCTGAACCTCGTGCTCAAGGCCGACGTGCAGGGCTCCCTTGAGGCCATCACCGAGGCGCTGGTCAAGCTCTCCACCGAGGAAGTCAAGATCCAGGTGGTGCATGGCGCAACCGGCGGCCTTACGGAAAGCGACATCCTGCTGGCCTCGGCCTCGCAGGCCATCATCATCGGCTTCAACGTGCGTCCCACGGCCAAGGTCAAGGACATGGCCGACAGCGAGCACGTGGAGATCCGCTTCTACGACATCATCTACAAGCTGGTGGGCGAGATCAAGGACGCCATGAGCGGCATGCTCTCCCCGGACATCCTGGAAGTCTACCTGGGCCAGGCCGAGGTGCGCAACACCTTCAGCGTGCCCAAGGTCGGCGTGGTGGCAGGCTGCGGCGTTGTGGACGGCAAGCTCACCCGCGCGGCCAAGGTCCGCCTCCTGCGCGACGGCGTGGTCATCTACACCGGCGCCTTGAGCTCCCTCAAGCGCTTCAAGGACGACGCCAAGGAAGTCCTCAAGGGCTACGAATGCGGCGTTGGCTTGGAGAACTTCAACGATATCAAGATCGGCGACATCATCGAGGCCTTCGAGACCAAGGAAGTCGCCCGCACCATCGATTAACAAACCGGGCAGGGGCAATGCCTTCGGGCATTGCCTTTGCCGTCGGGCAGGCTTACATGATCATCGGTGTGCTGACCCTGGAGTTTCGCCTGCACGGCAACAGCTCGCTCAAGGGCAAGCGGCAGGTGGCGCAAAGCCTCAAGCAGAAGCTGCGCAACACCTTCAATGTTGCCGTAAGCGAGGTTGAGGCCCAGGATGCGCACCAGAAGCTGGTGCTGGCAGTGGTGACTGTTTCCGGCGAGACCGCAAAGGTCGAAAGCCGTTTGTCCAAGGCCTTGGCGATGGTGGAAGCCATTTCCCCGGCGGAGTTGGTGCGTTGCGACACGGAAGTGTTCGGCAGCGCCGGAGAGATTGAATGAAGGCTTCAGGTACCAGAAGATCCATCCGCATGGGCGACCAGATTTTGCAAGAGCTGGCCACCATGCTCATTGAGGAAGTGCAGGACCCGCGCCTGGAGCTTGTGAGCCTGACCGGCTGCAAGCTGAACGCGGATTCAAGCATCGCCCTTGTCTCCTTCACCGTGGGCGGCGGCGAAGAACGCCGCAAAAGCGCCCTGGACGGCCTGAACAAGGCCCGGGGCTTTTTGCGTTCCGGCCTGGCCCGGCGCATGAACATGCGCTCCCTGCCGGAGCTGCGCTTCACCCACGACGACTTTCTTGAGGACATGATTTATGCCAAGCCCAGTCACACGGATAGCTGAGCTCATCCGCAAGAGCGACGGCTTTCTGGTGGCCGCCCACGTGAACCCGGACGGCGACGCCATGGGCTCCACGGTTGCGCTGGGCCATATTTTTACAGCCCTGGGCAAGCGCTTCTGCCTCTACAACCCAAGCGGCATGCCGCACCAGTTCGACTGGCTGCCCCTGCCCGGCCCGGTGCACACCAGCCTGACCGGCACCGAGGCCAACTGGATCTTCGTGCTCGATTGCGGCGCGCCCGGCCGCGTTGGCCCGGAGCTGCAAGCCATCATGGGTTCGCGGCCGGTGGTCAACATCGACCACCACCTGGGCAACCCC